>JAUXMA010000281.1 GCA_030623425.1 Rhodospirillaceae bacterium | reverse complement strand
CCCCGGCCCTGGCGCGCTGTGGAAGAAGAGCGTCCTGGCCCGGCTTCCCTACCGGCCGACGGCCCTTTACAACGCCGGCTTCGCCACCGGAAAGGCTCGGGTGGAAATGGCGCGGGCCGGACTTTATCGGACCAAGACGCTTTCCCGCATGGCCCCCGCGCTGGTCCTCTGGGCGGACATGTTCCATGTCCGCAAAGGCGACGAGATGACGATCACAATCACTGGACCCGGCGGAGAAAGGGTTCACCAACGTCGATTCACGTTTGGCAAACGCTTGGCCCGCGCCTGGCGTTTTTCCGGCATCAAGCGGAAAACCGCCGCCTGGCCCGAAGGGCGCTACCAGGGGGAAATCCGGCTCCGCCGCCCCGGTCCCGAGGCGCGGGAACATTTCATCAGCCGCGAGGTTGTTCTGCGCTGATCCGGATCAGCTTCGGGACGGCCGGCGGGAGACCAGTTTCGGTTTCGAACGCAAGGCCCGCTTTGGACGCCGGTTTGGCGATTCCGGTTCGGTTTTTGCCGGAGCCTGGGCGACGCCCGGCGCCTCCCCGGCGGCGGCATCCCCACGGAAGTCTTCGACGCGGAACAAATCGGCGCGCTGGCCCTTGCTCTCGGCCCGCGCCTTGATCTGGCGTAGCGTCCGCCTGACCGTCGGATGACGGTCCGGAGACCGAAGACAGCTCAGCAAATGCATCCGGGCGATGGCCTTGATGGCGTTGGCGATGGTCGGAAAACGGCGCCGGGGTTCGCACCACTTGGCGTAAGCGGCGACCGTCCAGGGGTTGGCCGGAATGGCATTCAGGCCCCGCTTTTGGCACCAGCGGGCGAAATCCTTCCAGGCCTTTTCTTGAACCCTTTTCCTCACCTTCGCACCCGTCGGACGGCATCGCCGCCGGCAACCATGAAATGCTCCAGCCGGGGAATTGTCATCAGGCGAACCGCACCTCCGCCGTCATCGCCAGGACGCCCTTTCGATCTTCAGCCCACAGGTTGGCGGCACGGCCGTCGGTTGGCCGGCGGCGTCGCCGCCAGCGTCTCGCCGGTCTCTTCGCCGCGGCCGATCCATTGACGCGGATTATCGAGATCGATGGTCATCGGTCATCGTCTCCGTGAACGGCCCTTTGGCGGTCGATCGAAACATGGGAACAAGCGGGCGCCATGCGCCAATCATACCTCCCGCCGCCGCCCCGCCAATGGGCAAAAAGCCGGCGGCAACGTGGCGCCCGCGCGTTCGGCGGCGGCACGGTGGACGTTAGAGCGGATCGTGATTGATCGAACCCACTTCCAAGGGATCGATCAATCACTCAGAATCCGCTCTACATCAATAAGTTAGAGCAAATCCAGATTGATGGATCGCCTTTGGCGATTCCAATCAATCTGGATTTGCTCTAGGCGTTTCCCGGATGCTTGTCGGCGCCTCTTTTCTGCTACCCTCCGATGCGATGTCCGGCCATTACGGTTTGCTCGCCGACCTGATCGGCGCCGTTCATGCCCTGTTTGTCCTTTTCGTCGTCGTCGGACAGGCGCTGATCATGGCCGGCTGGGCGCGGGGATGGGCGTGGACCCGCCGGCTCGTCTTCAGGGCCACGCATTTAGCCGCCATCGCTTTCGTCGTCGTGCAAGCCTGGCTCGGCCGGTATTGCCCCTTGAGCATCTGGGAAAACGAACTCCGGGAACGGGCCGGCGCCGAGGGCCACGGGAGCGGCTTCATCGCCTACTGGCTGGAGCGCTTTTTGTATTGGTCGTTTCCGCAATGGGTTTTCGTCGCCATCTATTCGCTGTTCGGCCTGCTGGTCTTGCTTGCGTTCATTTATTACCCGCCGCGACGGCGGCGGCGTTAGAGTCTATGTTGACCGGCTTTGTCCGGAAAAATCGGTTCATGGAAACCCGGCGCCACCAATTTTGCACCAAACCCCCCCGGCGCTGGCGCCGGCTGTGCCTGCCGGCGGCCGCCGTCGTTGTTTTCGCGGCGGGCTTCCCCGCTCTTTCGGCCGCCGCCCAACGCTGTCCGGGCGCCGCCGATCCCGTCGAGCTGAAATTTCAGACCTTCTCCGGCGAAGCGAGCTACCGGACCGGACACAGCCGCGGCGATCTTCAGCGCATCCAACGGGGACACGGCGGTGCGGGCTCGGCCGGCGGCTGGTATCCCCTCGGCCTGACCCTGACCGAGTTCAAGATGGACATGCGTTTGAACGTCAAGATCTATCCCTTGTCGAGGAACGGGTTTTGCGCCGTTCCGGAAACGCTGGACATCCGGTTGAGCTATCCCGACTTCACCGTCTACATCGACCGGAGATACCGCCGGGGAACATGTGAATACCGGGCCATCCGCGATCACGAAGACCAGCACGTCGCCGTCTACCGGCAAGAGCTCGAGCGCTTCGAGCCTTGGTTCAGGAAACGTCTGGTGGCGATTATCCAGCGTCTGAAGCCGGTCGCCGTCGCCGCCCCCGAGCGCGCCGCGGCACTGGTTCAGGCGCGGATCAAGTACAAAGTCGCGCCGCTGTTGAGGAAAGTGCAAGACGCCACCGACTCCGCCAACGCCCGCGTCGACACCCCGTCGAACTACCGCCTTATTCACTCGCGGTGCCGGAACTGGAAAAAGTGATCCCCCGGACGGGCTCTTAGGCCGAAACGTCGATGATCGAGCCGGGCGGCGGCGGCGGTTCGAACTCGCCGGCGGCATGCCGTTGATCCGCCGCGCGGAGATCGATTTCATGCCGAATGTCCGCCTCCCGGTCTTCGGCTTCCTGGTCGGATACTTGCCGTACCAATAGCAAACGTTGGTCCAGTGCCTGTTGTTCGATGCCCGCCACTTGCTGCGCCTCGGCGTACTGTTGGATCAGTTCCTTGCGCTCGGCAATGGTGTCGCGGTCGATCCGCTGCTCTTGCAGCTGATTAAAAATCGCGTGGTTGATCTGCCGATTGGTCTTCAGGGCCTCCAGCTAAGTATCCAGCCGGTCTGCCCGCGTCGGCGGGTTGGAGGCCATTTTCCGCGGTCCGCCTAAGAGTTGCCCGGCGAGCCGAGCGGACAACGGTT
>JAUXMA010000150.1 GCA_030623425.1 Rhodospirillaceae bacterium | reverse complement strand
CCGAGGGGACGGGAAAAGCGATCGTAGGGGTGCAATTTAGATGATACAGGCCACTAGGCTGGATTAACTTGGCAACTCCATATCCTAATTTTTTATTTTTCGGGCAGGAGTCCCGGCGACAACCTCTGACAACCCCAGCCGTGCCTTCGTGAATATGCCGAAGCCGCCGTGAGCGAGCCACCCCCTCTCGACCCAAGGGGGGGTAGAAGGTTCCTGTGAGCCGTTTTCCGGCCCGTACAGGCGCATTGAGGGGTGTTACCATACCCCACCAGGGGGCCTAAATCGGCCTCAAGAGGCATTTAAATTATGGGTTAATTAATGGGTAAAAGCCGTTTTTCAATAATAACTTGTTGAAATATATAAATATTTGGCGGAGGGAGGGGGATTCGAACCCCCGATACGCGGTTAACGTATACGCGCTTTCCAGGCGCGCGCCTTCAGCCGCTCGGCCATCCCTCCTGGGAACTGGCGAAAAGTAACGGACAGCCATCCCGCCGACAACGGTTTTGCGAACGGCTTTGCAAAAGTCAAGCGGACGACAGAAAGCGCGCGCCTTTGCCGGCGGGTGACATTATGATGCGGCCATGCGCGTTCTCTTCTATCTCGGCTATGCTCTCCTCGCCGCCGCTTTCTTTGCCGGCGCCGCGGAAATCGCCGCGCATGGCATCGGCGGGACAAGAAGTCCGGTTCTTTCGGCGTATGACACCTGGTACACGCTCTGGCCGAGCAGTCTCATCGTTTCCCGGATCATCATCGAAAGAGACCTCGCGCCTTTCTTATGGGACCCGGTGCTGGTGACGGTGCTGTCCTTGCCCGCCTGGATGATTCTTGGCATTCCCGGCGCCGCCCTGGCTTGGTTCTTCCATCCGAAGCGCCATGGTGACGGCGTCACCAAGGAAGAACTCAGCGAATACGAGGAATCGCTTTTCCTTTACGACAGACTGAGCGAACAAGCGAAAGCGGAAGGCTACGCGGACGACCCTCCCATCGGCATATCCGCCGCCGCCTTCGGCCAGGAACTGCCGCCGGAATGGCGGACGAATGGCAAAGAGGAGCCCTTCGGTCTCAGCCGCGTCCCGGAACTCAAGGATTATGCCGACGACCTTCCGGCGCCGAAAGGCGGCGGCCGCTCGCCACAGGCGTCCATCGTTCCCGATGCGGAGGAAAGCGCCGCCAATACCGAACGGATAACAAACGGCGAACCGGAAGACCAAGCCAAGGACGGGGGATAGGGCATTTCAAGTTTAGTCGGCGCCAGCCCGCTCCCCCGCCCGGCCAATCTTGAAGTGCTCTAATCGCCATCCATTTTCAATACCGCGATGAAGGCCGATTGCGGGATGTCGACGTTGCCGAACTGGCGCATCTTCTTTTTCCCTTTTTTTTGTTTTTCGAGCAGCTTGCGTTTGCGGGTAATGTCGCCGCCATAGCATTTGGCGGTGACATCCTTTCTCATCGCGCCGATGGTTTCGCGGGCGATCACCTTGCCGCCGATGGCGGCCTGGATGGGGATCTTGAACAACTGCCGCGGGATCATCTCCTTCAAGCGCTCGCAAACGACGCGGCCCCGGGCTTCCGCCTGGGCGCGGTGGCAGATGAAAGCCAGGGCATCCACCGGCTCGTTGTTGACCAGGATCGAAACCTTGACCAGATCCGCCCGCCGGAAACCGTCCATCTCGTAATCAAGGCTGGCATAACCCCTGGAGATCGATTTCAAGCGGTCGTAGAAATCGAACACCACTTCGTTCAGGGGCAGCCGGTAGACGGCCAGGGCGCGGCTGCCGGCGAAGGTCAGTTCGATCTGCTCGCCGCGGCGCTCGGTGCACAGCGCCAGGACGGAACCCAGGTATTCATCGGGCACCACGATGGTGGCCTTGATCCACGGCTCATCGATGGCGGTGATCTTGACGGGTGGGGGCATGTCGGCCGGATTGCGCAGGCTGAACTCGCTGCCGTCGCCGAGATGGACGCGGTAGGCGACGGAAGGCGCCGTCGCGATCAGATCCAGGTTGAACTCGCGGGTCAGGCGTTCCTGGATGATTTCCAGGTGCAGAAGCCCCAAAAAACCGCAGCGGAAACCGAATCCCAAGGCCGTCGAGGTTTCCGGCTCGAAGACCAAGCTGGCGTCGTTGAGCCTGAGTTTGGCGAGGGAGTCGCGCAAATCCTCGAAATCGTTGTTATCGGTCGGAAAGATGGAGCCGAAAACGACCGGCAGCGAGGGATTGAAGCCGGGCAAAGGCGCCGCCGCCGGGCGTTTATCTTCGGTGATGGTGTCGCCGACATGGGTATCGGCGACGGTCTTGATGGCCGCCGTGATGTAGCCGATCTCGCCGGGACCGAGGTCGCCGACCTGGGTCGGCTTGGGCGTGAACACGCCGACCTGTTCGACCTGCTGCACCACCCCCGTCGACATCATGCGGATCTTCATGCCCTTGCGCAAAACCCCGTCGCGCACCCTGAGCAGGATCATGACGCCGAGATAGGGATCGTACCAGGAATCGATCAGCAACGCCTTCAGCGGCGCCCGCGCCTCGCCGCAGGGCGGCGGCAGGCGTTCGATCAACGCTTCGAGAACGTCGGGCACCCCGGCGCCGGTCTTCGCCGAGATGGCGATGGCCTGCGAAGAATCGAGGCCGAGCACATCCTCGATCTGAATTTTGATCCGCTCCGGCTCCGCCGCCGGCAGGTCGATTTTGTTGAGCAGGGTGATGATTTCGTGGTTGCCGTCGATGGCGAGATAGGCGTTGGCCAAGGTCTGCGCCTCGACCCCTTGCGACGCATCGACGATCAGCAGCGATCCTTCGCAAGCGGCCAACGAACGGCTGACCTCGTAAGCGAAGTCGACGTGACCCGGCGTATCTATGAGGTTCAATTGGTAAGTCTCGCCGCTATTCGCCCGGTAGCTGAGCCGCACGGTCTGCGCCTTGATGGTGATGCCGCGCTCGCGCTCGATATCCATGGTGTCGAGCACCTGGTCTTTCATTTCCCGCTCCGAGAGAGCGTCGCAAAGCTGGATCAGCCGGTCGGCCAGGGTCGACTTGCCGTGGTCGATATGGGCGATGATCGAAAAGTTGCGGATCAGGCTGAGATCGGTCATGGGCGCGCTTCTATCACCGCATGTCCTGGAATGCCATCCCGCCGGGGATAAAAGTTTATCGGCGGGACCGGCGGCGGGCTCACAGACGCGGCGTTTCGAGGCCTTTCCGATGGCAGGCGGCGACGAGGGTGTTGCGCAACAAGCAGGCAATGGTCATCGGGCCGACGCCGCCGGGAACCGGGGTGATGGCGCCGGCGACCATGACCGCCTCCTGGAAATCGACATCACCGACCAGGCGGGTCGCGCCGGCGCCCCGATCCGGCGCCTCGACGCGGTTGATGCCGACGTCGATGACCGTGGCGCCCGGCTTGATCCACTCGCCCTTGACGAGCCGGGGGCGGCCGACGGCGACGACGAGGATGTCGGCGCGGGCGCATTCCCGCGCCACATCCCGGGTCCTGGAATGGGCGATGGTGACCGTGCAGTGTTCACCCAGCAGCAAGGCCGCCATGGGTTTGCCGACGATGTTGGAGCGCCCCAGGACCAGCGCCCTTTGTCCCGAAAGCTCGCCCAGGTGATCCTTCACCAACATCAGGCAGCCCAAGGGCGTGCAAGGGACCATGGCGGCGCCGTTGCCGGTGGCCAGACGGCCGGCGTTGAGAAGGTGGAAGCCGTCGACATCCTTGTCCGGATCGATCTCGCCCAGCACGGCGCCGGGATCGATATGCTCGGGCAAGGGGAGCTGGACCAGGATTCCGTGAACCGCGTCATCCTCGTTGAGGGCGCCAACGAGGCCTTGAAGTTCCTCGCCGCTGGTTTCGGCGGGCAGGCGGTGTTCGAAGGATTGCATGCCCGCCTCCAGCGTCTGTTTGCATTTGTTGCGGACATAGGCCTGACTGGCCGGATGCTCGCCGATGAGCACCACGGCCAAGCCCGGCGTCAAACCGTGCCGGGTTTGGATTGCTTGCACCTCTTCGGCGATCTTTTGCCGCAAACCGGCGGCGAAGGCTTGGCCGTCAATGATTTTTGCTTTTGTCACCGTCTTATCGTTCCGTTGCCGCCAAAGGGATGGCGTTCGAGCCAGCGCTGGACATTTTCGAGAAGAATTTCCGTGTCGCCTTCAATGAAAAGTGTTTTTCGGCGGCTGGCGGGTCCGGCCGTGATCTTGAACGCGGTTTTCGGCAGGCGCCAGGTTTTGGCCAGGAGTTTGATCAAGGCGGCGTTGGCCTTGCCGCCCTCGGCGGCGGCGGTCACCGATACCTTGAGCCGGGTTTTTCCATCGCCGCCGGCAGCGACGCCGCCGACGCGGTTGGCGGACGCTTTCGGATTCAGTTTTACCGCGACTTTAAGTCCGCCGCCCGTGGCCAGAAAGGGGGCCGCTTGTTCAGATGCCACCGTATTCGCGGAGAAGGTTTTGGATGAAATAGATGACAAGGATCAGCACCACCGGCGAAATATCGATGCCTCCCATATTGGGCAGCCAACGGCGGATGGGCCTCAGCGCCGGATTGGTGATCCGGTGCAGGAAATCATAGAGCAGACGGACGAAATGGTTGTGGACGTTGATGACGTTGAAAGAAACCAACCAACTCATCACCACCGCGAAGATCAGAAGGAAGATGAACAGATCGAGTACACTATCGATTAGCAGCAAAAGCGATTGCATCGGCGATTCCAGAAACGATTGGATGGGTCCGAGCCCTGAAACTAGCGTCCGCGCCCGCCGCTGGCAAGAGCAACGCTCATCGGCGGCGTCGAGGCGTCCAATCCTTGACAGGGCGGCGGGCATGCCGACATTATCCGCCGGCGCATGGGCCGGCGACGATGGCAAGATCCGGCCCGCCGCCGGTTCGCCTGAAAGGGGCCGTAGCTCAGTTGGGAGAGCGCGACGTTCGCAATGTCGAGGTCAGGGGTTCGATTCCCCTCGGCTCCACCACCCTCTTTCCGCCGAACCGGGGTCCATGGAGGCACGCGGCGGAAACGCCGCGGTACTGGGGTGTTTGCCCGGGACCCTCCCGTCAACCGTGTCCGGGAGACGCGCGAACTCAAGAATTTTGGGCCAGATTCGCCGACCGTCTCTGT
>JAUXMA010000348.1 GCA_030623425.1 Rhodospirillaceae bacterium | reverse complement strand
GCATGGCAGCAAAAGCAACAGGAATACAAGCCAATAAGGGAAATGAACGGTGAGCCCGTGACGCATACCATAACCTCGCAGGTTACGGGACCAACTGTTCCATGCGAAACTGTCAACGTCTTTTAAGAAAAACGGAGTACCGTAACCCGGAAATGTTTCCTGGATGTCAGCCTGCATGGCGCCGGCGGCCTTGATCGCCTGGAGGATGGTGATCATGTCCCTGGGGCCGATGCCGAGCGCGTTAAGGCCGTTAACAAGCTCCTGCAGGGTGACGCCTTCGTTGACGACCATCAGGCGTTTGTCCGAGTCTTCCTCGACCTCGATGTCGGTACGCTCGACGGTCGTGGTCGTGCCGACCTCGGCGAAGGGACCGGGTTGCGAGACTTGTTGCGTTTCGGTGATGCGGATCGTCAGATTGCCTTGGGCGATGGCGACGGTGCTGATGCGAACGTTCTCGCCCATGACGATGATGCCGGATTGCTCGTCGATGATCACCCGGGCCAGCTGATCCGGATCGATGCGCAGTTGTTCGATATCGGTCAACAGGTTGACGACGTTTTGGCGATAGCTTTTAGGCACCCGGATGTGCACGGTCGAGGGATCGCTGGAGCGCGCCGAATTGGAGCCCAGGAAAGCGTTGACGGCCTGGGCGATGCGCCTGGCGGTGGTGAAATCCGGGTTGCGCAGGTTCAGCTTGACCGTTTCCATGTTGGCCAATTCGAAACCGACTTCGCGCTCGATGATGGCGCCGTTGGCGATGCGGGCGCTGGTCGGGACGCCCTTGGTGATCGTTTCCGCTTCGCCTTGAGCGGTGAAGCCGCCGACCGCCAGCTGGCCCTGGACGACGGCGTAGACCTCGCCGTCGGCGCCGAGGAGGGGAGTCACCAAAAGCGTGCCGCCGAGCAAACTCTTGGAATCGCCCAAGGCGCTGACGGTGGCGTCGATGCGGCTGCCCTGGCGGGCAAAGGGGGGCAGGGTGGCGGTGACCATCACGGCGGCGACGTTTTTGGAAGTTATACCGTCGGTGGTTGGCTTTACACCTAAGCGGTTCAACATGGCCTGCAGGCTCTGTTGGGTGAAGTGGCCGTCTTTCAAGGTATCGCCGGTGCCGTTGAGGCCAACGACCAGACCGTAACCGACAAGCATGTTTTCGCGCACCCCTTCGAAACTCACGATGTCCTTGATCCGCGACGACGCCTGGGCGTCGCCGACGGCGACGAAAAGCAGCATGAGAGCCGCCAGGGTGGTGGCGAAAGGACGCGAAACCGCCTTCGCCCGGCAAGCGGGGCGGGCCGCCGGGCCGACAGGAAGAAACTTACAAAAAGCGATGAAAAAATTTCCCGTTGGATTCATTTTGTGGTCCGTTCCAAGCCGTCAGACAAGTATTTCCGACAGTATGCATGCGAATTTCATGCCAGGATCGGTTCTCACGTAACACATTGAATTAAATGATTATTATTGGATTCCGGCGGGCTGGACCCGGGCGGAGGAAAGAATAGAGAACGCCGGGCGGGGAAGATATTACCGGGCTTCAATCCGTCTTCCCACTCTCATTCTCAAAATATGGTTATTCCGGGGTTGCCGGGGCCTTCAATGCCTCCGGTCGAAACCCACCCGTGACAGGGCGTCAACGTTTCAGTTCAGCGGCCGTCTGGGTCATTTCGTCGAGGGTTCTGAAAACGGTCGCCGATGAGTTATAGGCCTGCTGGACGATGATCATCTTGGTGAACTCGCTGGCCAGATCGACGTTGGAAAGCTCGCGGACGCCGGGCGCGAACTCGGCCTGACCGCTGACATCGGCGGCGACCACGCGAGCCGGGCCGGATTCGGCGGTTAGGGCGAAAGTGTTGCCATCCCGCATCTCCAGGCCATCGGGATTGGTGAAGACGGCCAGCGGAAGCTTATAGATCCTGCGGAAGGTGCCATCCGCGAAACGGCCGGTGACGTGGCCGGCCGAATCGAAGGTAATGCCCTGCAAATCGGAAGCGGAGCTACCGTTGCGGGTGTAGCTGATGGGCGTGAAGGAGCCGGCGAACTGGGTCATGTTGCTGATGTCGAGGACGACGTTGGCGATCCCTCCGCCGCCGAAGGTCAGGGACAGGTTGACCGTGCTCGGCGACGACAGGGGGCCGTCGCTGGCGAAGATGAGCCTGGTGCCCGCCTCGGTGGTGGTCGTCGGTCCCGAGACGGTGTTGTCGGCGGTGGCGCCGCCGTTGACCGCCGCCGCCGAGGAAAAGAACGGGACGCCGGCGG
>JAUXMA010000130.1 GCA_030623425.1 Rhodospirillaceae bacterium | reverse complement strand
TCTCCCCGTTTTCCCGGCTTTCCTGCAAAGCCTTTTCCGCGGCGGCGGCAGCAGCGTCCGCGGCGTCCGCCTCCTCTTGGCCGGACATTTCGGCCTTGACGCCGCCATCAGGACGTTTCGACTTCGCCGCCTGGGGCTGTCTTGCCGGTTCCGCCGCTTTCGACTGGAACAGGGACCAACCCGGAGCCGCTTCCCTTTCACGGCCCGCCGATTCCAAATTGGTTTTCGCCATCAAAGAACGCACCATGGGCGTCGCAATGGCCAGAAAAACAAAGAGGAAAATGGACATAAGGACGAGGGTCCGAACGTTGGCGCTCAAATACATCCCAAATACCGTGCCGTCGCTGATGAATGGAAATGCCAGCGCCGTCGTCATCGTGGCAACGACGACGCTGATCAAGATGATAAACAGCACCTTTACCAGGACAGTGCTGAACGTGGTCTTCGTCTTCTTGCTTTTTTTCGTTTTCCGGGATGGGGAGGGACGGGATTTCCCCGCATCTTCGAGGGCGGCCGCTTGTGTCCTCGGCGCGGAGCTCCCGCCGGCGGCGGACGCCGGTCTCGGCGTATCACTGGGGGCTGGAGGCGGTTTAGCCCTTCCGCCACCTTTGCCCGGGGACGAGCTTTTAAGACCTGGACTCTGATAGACGGGGGTTTCTTGGCAAAGGCCTGTTTCGGTATCATAGGATTCTTTGATGACCTTGACGGCGTTGACGCTCGCCAACTGATCGAGGACCTTGGCCTCATGAATGGCGGCTTCCTGTTTCTGCCCCGCGTGACGGGCGTGAATCTCCCATTTGCCCTTCTGCTGGACATGAACTTCGTAAGTGATTTCGCGCCTAGCCATGTCATCTCCGGTGAGACGGCCACAAGCACAAAGCCACGGGAAAACGCGCCGTTCCTTATCCCCTGTGTCCGTATCGCTTCCTTTAAGGAAGCGATCTTACAAAAAGTATTAAAAAAAACTAGGAGATATCAGAAACCATGGCCAAAATTCATTTTGACCGAACCGGATAAGACTCAATAAAATATGCCATCCGATGCCAGCGTCGCCGCGCCATTGGCCATCGCCAACCAACAAAACCTTCGCGCACGATTGTACGCGCGACGTCGCCGGTTCGGATCAATATCTTGGCGATCCGGGAACGCTAGCTTTTCAGGGCGAAGTCCTTGAACCGTTTGTTGAACTTCGCCAACTGCCCACCGCGGTCGATCAAACGGTGCACACCCGTCCATGCGGGATGGGTCTTGGAATCGATATCCAGTTTCAGGGTATCGCCCGCTTTGCCCCAAGTGGAACGGGTAGTGAAAGTAGTGCCGTCCGTCATCCTGACGGTGATCTCATGGTAGTCGGGATGGATATCCGATTTCATGGTTCCGCTCCAGAAAGTCGTGCCCCTATATACCCATATGGGCATGCCGGTTCAAGGGCGGGTGACGTCTTCCCTCCCCTTTATCTCTCTTGTTGGCTGGCGGCGCGGTTGCCATATGCTTTTCAGGCCGGCGTACTTTTGGATTCGAAACGAAACCATGAACCTCGATCAAGGCACTTTTGAAACCGTTGCCGATGAAACCCTCGGAAGATTGCTGGATGCCATCGAGGAAACGCTTGGCGACAGCCTGGATATCGATATCGAGGACGGCATCCTCACCATCGAGCTTTTCTCTGGCGGCAAATACGTCATCAACAAACATTTTCACCAGCGTCAGATCTGGGTCTCTTCGCCGGTCAGCGGCGCCTCCCATTTCGCTTACGACGCAGAGGCGGAACAGTGGTTGTCGACGCGCGGCGAAGGATCCTTGTCCGCTTTGCTGGCCCGGGAACTCAGCGCCGTTACCGGGACGCCCATCGATTTGTCTTAATTCCCGGCGTCCGGCGGCTTCGCCGAATCCATGTCAGGCGCGGACCCGGGTTTCAACCATCGCGAGCTCAGATAGATAACCACGGCCATGACCAGCGCCCCGCCGTAAAAGGGCCAGTCTTTGCCGAGGGTGGAAAACAGCAGTCCGGCCCAGGCGGGGCCGATGACGCGCGCCAAAATGGTTACGGATCGGGTGATGCCCAGGATTTCGCCTTGTTCCCCTTCGCCCACTTGCTGCGAGATCAGGCTGTTCAGAGATGGCGTAACGACGCTGAAGCCGTAGGCAAGGATCAGCATCGCCGTCAGCAACAAGGGCAGACTGTCGGAAAAAGGAATCAGCGCGATCCCGCAAGCTAAGGCGACGACCCCCTGCCGGATCAGGCGCGCTTCACCGAACCGTTGCGCCAAATGGCCGATCATCACTCCCTGAACCGTCGCGCTCAACAAACCGATAAAAGCAAAAAGGTAGCCGTTTTGCTCTGGTCCCCACCCAAACTGGCGCCGCGACCACATGGCGAAAGTGGCTTCCATGCCAGCGAAAGCGAAAATGACGAGGAAGCTAAGCAAAAGCATCAATCCCACCCGCGGGCGACGGAGGATCGCGATGGATTTCCCCCGGCCCGTGCCGGGCAGGTTGGAAGCCGCGCTGGCGCGGATCTCCGGCGACAGGGATTCCTCGAGACGAATCAGGGCCAAAACCAGGGCCAGGAAGGACAGGCCAGCGGCGGCGAAGGCTGGGGTCTGGAAGTCGGCATGGACGGGATCGGCGCCGGCGAGGATTCCGCCGATGGCGGGGCCGGCGATGAAACCAAGACCGAAAGCGGCGCCGATCACTCCCATGCCTTTGGCCCGGTTGGCAGGGGTCGTGATGTCGGCTATGTAGGCGTAAGCCGCCGAGATGTTCCCAGCCATGGCGCCGCTAGCCGCCCGGGCCGCGAACAACACCCAAAGACTTTCGGCAAATCCGAGCCAGACATAGGCCAAAGCGGCTCCGGCGAGGCTGACGAGCAATACCGGCCGCCGCCCAATCCGGTCGCTAAGCCGCCCCCAAAAGGGGGCCGCCAGGAACTGCGTGGACGAGTAAGTCGCCATCAACAATCCGACCACGGCCGGGCTCGCCTCGTAATACTCGGCATAAAAAGGGAGCAGCGGAATGATCATTCCAAAGCCGATCAAGTCGATTACAACGACGAGAAAAATGATCAACATGCGACTATCGGAAGAGCATGAATGGCAGGCGGGAGAGCATGAATGGCAGGGTGGAACCGCGGTTCGCTCATCGCTGGGTCAGCTTCAGTTCGATGCGGCGGTTGCGGCGGTTGGCGATTTCTTTGTCGCGCGGATCGAGTGGATGGTGTTCGCCGAACCCCGCGGCGGCCAAACGGTTAGCGGGAATCCTTTGGCTTATCAAATACTTGACCACCGAAGTGGCGCGTCCCGTGGACAGCTCCCAGTTGGATGGGAACCGCTGGGTCATGATGGGGACTTTATCGGTATGCCCGTCGACGCGGAGAATCCAATTAATGTCCTGGGGTATCTTGGCGGTGATTTCGCGCAGGCTTTGCACCAGTTGGTCGAGCTGTTGCTTGCCCTCTTCGCCCAAATTCGCCGAACCGCTTCCGAAAAGCACTTCCGATTGGAAAACGAAACGATCGCCGACGATGCGCACGCCCGGGTGGCGGCCCAACAATTCGCGCAGGCGGCCGAAGAATTCCGAGCGGTAGCGGGACAACTTCTGCACCTTAACGGCCAGGGCGGCGTTGAGGCGCTTGCCGAGCGAAGCGATCTGTACATTCTGCTCCTTGGCCTTTTTCTCGGCTTCACCCAGCATCTCCGACAAGCTGGTCAACTGTTCGCGAAGCGCCGTAACTTGTTTGTTCAGCAAGGCAACCTGGACGCGGGCGCTGTCCGAAACCATACGTTCCTTAAAAACGGCGGATTCGGAGTCTTTCAGATTTGCGGACAAATCGGTGACCTTGTTCTCCAATTCCTCCCTCAGCGCCGTCAACGCCGCCACATCCTCGCTCAGAGCCTTTACCTTGGCGACCTGAAGCTGGATCTTTTCCTTGTCTACTTCATTGGCCTTAAAAGCCGCCGCCAGCCAGCCGTCCAATTGTTTCACCTTTTCCTCGGCGGCCTCGGAGCGGATGGTCAGGGTCCGCACGGTGGCGTTGAGGTCGTCGCTTTTGACGATTGAAGCTTGCAGTTCTTCCGTCAGTAGCGCCACGTCCAGGCGCATGTCTTCATTCGCCCTACGTTCCAGGGCCAAGAGGTCGGCCAGTTCGCCGATCTGGCTTTGCGCTCTTAGCAGTTCCGTGTCCTTTCCCGTGATCTTCTCTTTGAGAAAGGCTTGGGCCAGGACGAAGACCATGAGAAGGAAAACCAACACCAACAATAGGTTCGCCAGGGCGTCGACGAACCCGGGCCAGATGTTGGTGCTTCGTTGCGCTCGACGGGCTAGAGTGGTCATGCTCGTCGGTCAGTTTTTGGATTCTTCGGCGATGGCGGCGAGGGTGCGGGCCAGCAGTTTGATCTCGCTCCGCATCTGCTGGATGATCTCGTCGCGGCCTGTATTCAATTCCTCGAGCAGCCGGGCCATGTAAATGTCGAGATTGCGAATGTGGGCGCGCGTCGATTCATCCAGGCTATTGGTGGCCACGGCGCTCTTGCCGGCGATGCTTTCGGAAAGCTGGACGAGGATGGGTTTGAGCTCCATTTGGCTTTCCGACAGCTTCACCATCAGCGCCTGCTCAGTGCGCATGTGGTCGGTGAGGATACCCACTTTTTCGCTCAGCGCCATCAGGTTGTTGTTGGCGGAAATGCGGCTTTCCTCGCCGCGGACGAGGACCCGTTGCAGGTTTTCCAGGCTTTCCGCCGTCTGTTCCAGGAGGGCCTGGACGTAGACCGGTACCGGTTGGTCGCCGTCGCTGGAGAGGGCGCCCGAGGAAAGACGGGTGAGGCTTGACAGCCAATCCTCGAGGTCGTTGTAAAAGCGGTTCTGGGCTTGCCCTGCCTGTAGATCCAAAAAGCCGAGAACCAGGGATCCCGCCAGTCCAAAAAGCGACGACGAGAATGCCGTTCCCATGCCGCCAAGCGGCCTTTCCAGACCGCTTAGGAGGTCGCCGAAGACGCCCGCCGCGTCGCCGCCGACCGCCAGTCCGCCGATGACGTCGCGGATGGAGGCCACCGTTGCAAGAAGCCCCCAGAAGGTTCCCAACAGGCCCAAGAAAATCAGCAGCCCGATGGTGTAACGCGACAGGTCGCGGGATTCATCCAGCCGTGAGTAAATACCGTCGAGGAGCGAGCGCATGGAAATGGCCGAAAGGCTGAGGCCGCCCTTGCGTTCGCCCAGCATGGTCGCCATCGGCGCCAGCAGCCGGGGTGTTGTTTGCTGGGAGAACATCGCCTCGTCCTGGCGGAATCCCTCGATCCACGCCACCTCGGGGTAAAGCATCATGACCTGACGGAAGTTGTAGAGGATGCCGAGCAGAAAAACGCCCAGAATCGAGCCGTTGAGGTAGGCGTTGGCCATGAAGGCCGTCCACAGCTGCTGGTACAAAATGCCGGCCACGCTCACAACCGCGGCCAAAAAAAGGATCATCCGGACGAGAAAACGCCGCGGCTGATTCATGATATGGGAAGTCTCCAGTGAATGGGTTCTATCGCCAAACGGAACGGGCCTTACCGTTCGGTAATGTTGACGTCGACTCGGTTCACGGGTTCCTCCGCCGTTTTATTTCCTAGCGCGCGTACGTCTATGCGGATGCTTCGGATGCCGTTCTCG
>JAUXMA010000269.1 GCA_030623425.1 Rhodospirillaceae bacterium | reverse complement strand
TTGAGCTCATCCGGCCCCTCATTGGTTCCGATCAGCGGTCCCGGCAACGGAGAAATAACCCTTCAAGGGGTTTGGCGGAGGGAAGCGCGCTGGCGCCAAACCTTCTCTCTTTCGATGGCGTAACGATCGGAGAGGGTTTCGATCATTGATTGCTGGGCGAAAGGAACGGGGCCGCGGTTGAGTTTCGCTCTCGACAATCGCCAAGCCGCATCATTACTTTAAATAGGTTGCTGCCTGGGAGGCGGTTTTCCGGTTAGCGAGTGAAAGTGAGTCACGACCTGTATGTCATCGCTGCCCACCAGCTCGGCGAGTGCTCCCTATCGGACCGCCGTTTTCCATGGCGGCGATCTGTCCTGGGCCTGCGGGGTCTTCGGCGGCACGCCCGGGGAGTGGCAGGACCTCAGCACCGGCATCAATCCCACCCCCTATCCCGTCGGCGAGCTTCCCGGAGAGGCGTGGACGCGGCTGCCGGATACCGATCTGGAGCGCGGGCTCAGGGAGGCCGCCGCCGCCTGCTATGGGACGCCGGATGCGGACTGCCTGGTCGCGGCGCCGGGCTCCCAATCACTGATCCAGATTCTGCCCTATCTCCGTCCTCGGGGGACTGTCGCCGTGATCGGCCCCACTTATGGCGAACATGCCCATTGTTGGGCTTTCGCCGGACACTCGGTCCGGACGGTCGCGGCGCTGGGCGATGTGCCGCCGGATGCGGACGCCGCCGCCGTCACCAATCCGGACAACCCGACCGGCCGCCGATACGATCCGGAGGCGCTGGCCGCCCTGGCCGCCCGATTGGCGGCGCGTGGCGGCTTTTTGGTTGTCGACGAGGCCTTCGCCGATGTGGCGCCGGAACTCTCCCTGGCGCCGAAGGGAGGGGCGGAGGGGCTGGTGGTCCTGCGCTCCTTCGGTAAATTCTTCGGCCTGGCCGGCGGCCGGCTGGGTTTCGCCGCGGCGCCGCCGGAAGTGGCCGGAATGCTGCGCGCCCGTCTCGGTCCCTGGGCGGTGAGCGGTCCGGCCACATGGGTTGCGCTCCGCGCATTGGCCGACCGGGGCTGGATCGAAAAGACACGTGACGCCCTTGCACGGCGGATGTCGAAGCAAGAAGGGCTGCTCCGAGGCGCCGGCCTGGAAATCATCGGCGCCACGTCTCTCTTTTGCCTTGTCGGCACGGAAGGCGCGGCGGCGCTGTTCGAATATCTGGCCGGCCGGCGGATTCTGGTGCGTTCCTTCCCGGAACATCCCGACTGGCTGCGTTTCGGCATCGCCCCGGACGCAACCGGACTCGATCGGCTGGAGCGGGCGCTCAAGGACTGGAACGGTCGCTGACCCCGGCCTCGCCGAAAGTTGCCATGCCGGTGTGACAAGCGACCGCGGCCTTGAGGACGGCAAGGGCCAGGACCGCTCCCGAGGCCTCGCCCAAGCGCATCCCCAGGTCGAACAGCGGCGCCTTGCCCAGCTTCTCCAGCAACACACGATGCCCCGGCTCGGCGGAAGCGTGGGCGACGACGCAATGATCGAGCGCGCCGGGCATGCAGGCTTCTAGGACCGCCGCCGCCGCCGTGCAGGCATAACCGTCGAGGAGGACCGGCACCCTTTCGCGTCTCGCCGCGATCACCGCGCCAGCGATAGCCGCCAGTTCTCGTCCTCCCAGGCAACGCAGAACCTCGAGGCCGTCCGTTAGGCCTGAGCCGTGAACGGCCTTCGACTCGGCGACCACCTGGACCTTGTTGTCCAGGGCCTCGCCCTTGACGCCGGTGCCGGGACCGGTCCACAGGGCCGCCTCGCCTCCAAAAAGGGCGTGACAGACGGCGGCGGCGGACGTGGTGTTGCCGATTCCCATTTCGCCCAGGCAAAGGACATCGGTGTTTCCGTCCACCGCCTCCATGCCGGCGGTAATGGCCTCGGCGCATTCGGTTTCGCTCATCGCCGGCTCGTTGGTGAAGTCCCGGGTCGGCCGCTCCAGGTCCATCGGTACAACCGCGAGGCCGGCGCCGAAAGTCCGGCAAAGCTGGTTCACCGCCGCCCCGCCGGCCTCGAAGTTGGCCACCATCTGCTGCGTCACCTCCGCCGGAAAGGCGGAGACTCCTCGATCGGTGACGCCGTGGTTGCCGGCGAAAACAATGGTCTTCGGGCTTTTCAGGACCGGTGGATGGCGTCCCTGCCAAGTGGCGAGCCAGGCGCTCAATTCCTCCAGCCGTCCCAGGGCCCCCTCCGGTTTGGTCAGCCGGAGTTCGCGTTCGGCGGCCGCCTGGGCGGCGGTTTCATCGGCCCCCGGAATGTCCTTGAGAAGCCCCCGCACATCGTCGAGCGTCCGGATTGTCGCCCCCGTGACCATAAGTCCTTTGCCTTTTTTCTTGTTGCCGTGGATTTGCTTTGTGGCGGGTCCAACCTATAACCTGTAACCGGTCCACGGAAGTGAGCATTGTTCACGGGAGGGTTCGATTTCCACCGCCGAAGAAGACCTGAAATCGGTTGCCGTCTCCCGGCGAGGACCATGGCGGCAATTCCTCGCCGCTCTCCAGTTCCTGACCCGCCTGCCCGTGTCCGGCTCGGCCGGAGGCGCGGAAATGGCGCCAGTCCCCCTGGCGGAGACGGTCTGGGCCTTTCCGCTCGTCGGCGCGGGCATCGGCCTGGCGGCGGGCGGGGCGCTCCTTGCCGCCGCCTGGACAGGACTGCCGGCGCTGGCCTGCGCCTTCGTCGCCTTGACGGTCTCGGCCGTTCTCACCGGCGCCCTTCACGAGGACGGATTGGCCGACACGGCCGATGGTTTCGGCGGCGGCGACAGCCTTGAACGCAAGATGGAGATCATGCGTGACAGCCGAATCGGTGCCTACGGGGTGCTCGCCCTGATCCTCGGCGTCGGCCTCCGCGCCGCCTTGCTTTCCGGGCTACCGGCGCCGCTGGCCGCCGCCGCCCTGGTAGCCGCCGCCGCCCTGTCCCGCGCCGCCATGCCGGCGGCGATGTTCGCCCTGCAACCGGCGCGGCCGGATGGTCTCGGCGCCAGCGCCGGACGCCCCGGGGGTCCGGCGCTGGCCGCCGCCGTGGTCATCTGCGGGCTTGTCGCGGTTCTCGCCCTGGATATCCGGACGGGCGCCGCGGCCCTGGCCGGCGCCGCGGCGGGCGCCGCCTTGCTGGCCGGGCTCGCCAAGAGTCAGATCGGCGGCTATACCGGCGACGTGC
>JAUXMA010000078.1 GCA_030623425.1 Rhodospirillaceae bacterium | reverse complement strand
CCGGGGCAAAGACGGCCCGAAAACCTCCGCCCGCGGAGGAAACCGTCAAGCCTCGGGGCTTCATCGAAAAACTGGCCAAGTTTTTCCGCCCCGACGAGCAGGACAAGGCCCAACGCCAAGCGCCGAAGACGGCAACCCCGAGCGCGCCGGAACAGCCGGCCGCCGTTGACGTTGCCACCGCAAAACCAGAGATGCCCGCGGCCGGAAAGAGCCCGGCGAAGTCCCCGGCCACGACCGCCGACGAAGCCGCGGAAGAGACTGCCGCGAAATCAGCAGCCCCGGAATCCCGGCCCGCCAAAACCGCCGCCGGGGCAAAGACGGCCCGAAAACCTCCGCCCGCGGAGGAAACCGTCAAGCCTCGGGGCTTCATCGAAAAACTGGCCAAGTTTTTCCGCCCCGACGAGCAGGACAAGGCCCAACGCCAAGCGCCGAAGGCGGAACCCGATGTTGACGTCCATGGCGACGAGTGGTCGGTGAGTGACGTGCAAACGGCGAGGGTTCCTCCGGTCAAGGCCAGTCCCGTGCCGCAAATTACCCGATACCTGACGGGAAAGCTCTTGGCTATCGGCCAATCGGTACGGCTTGGCTCCCCTCCCCGCGGGGTGACGGCAACCGGCCGCAAAACCTGTATCGAAAAACGCGGGGGAGCGCTGCTCTTTTGCGTCGTCCCCGTCGATTGGCCATCCAGCATCGATCCTTATTTCCGGGTCGGCAGCATCATGTACCAGGGGAGCAAGGCCATCGCCCGTTACGACAATGGAGCGGCGACCAACTTTCATGCCCTTTTCCCGACCGGGTCCCACGAAGCCATCATCCGGTATTTCACCAACCGTTACGGCCGGCCGACGAAAACGTTGATGCGCAGCATCGCCCCCCTGGCCGCGCCGCGCCGGGAAAACCCCACCGCCATGTGGCAAAACGTCGACACCGCCACCAAACAAATCAGCACCCTGGAGGTTCGCAAATTCGACGACAGCCGGGGCGGGTTCCCGGATATCAAGCGCGGCGTCGTCATGCTTTACCAGCAATGGTCGTCACCCATCTTCCCGCATGTGTCGATGATCGAACTGATGCTGCTGGACAGACAGGGATAAGTCCGGGAGTGCGTTTGCGCTCGCCCCCGGTTTCCGCCGCCGGCCAACCCCACATTCCGCCCATACCCCGGCCCGGAACGGGGACGCCAAAAGGATCGAATACCGTCGATTTCAACACCCGCGGATCGTCAGCGGCCTTCCGCGGAGACTGGGCGGTAGCTGCCATCGGCGTTCGAATTCCGCTTCAATTCACGCCCACCGTGCACGGTGGGCGTCTGATCTCCCGGGCAATTTGCGACGGGCATAGCCCTTCCGCGCGCGGAAGGGCTATGCGGTTTCTTTCGTCATGCGTCGGATGTCCGTCTCCTGACATAGCGACACCTCCTTTGGATGCGCCTACCATGGCGCCGGGAGGT
Source organism: Rhodospirillaceae bacterium (assembly GCA_030623425.1). Taxonomy (GTDB): domain Bacteria; phylum Pseudomonadota; class Alphaproteobacteria; order Rhodospirillales; family 2-02-FULL-58-16. Next base: position 5,560 of record JAUXMA010000078.1, on the reverse strand, counting down.
GTTGCGCCTCGCTCCTGAATCCGCCAACTATATCCGCAGCTATGACCGAATTCGTCCTCGCCATCGGCTTCTTCCTTGCCACGCACTTGTTTTCGACCATACGTCCGCTGCGTGACGGGCTGGTTCGCATCATCGGCCAGCGAACCTTCGTGACCCTCTATTCCCTTCTGAGCCTAGCCGTCGTCGTGTGGATTGGCTATGCCTACGCCAACGCCCCCTACATTGAACTTTGGCCGCAATTGCCGTGGGCGCGCTGGGCGCCATTTACCGTCATGCCGGTAGCCTGCCTGCTGGTGGCGGCGGGGCTGAGTTCGCCCAACCCGTTTTCCCTTGGCGCCGGCGCCCGGAAATTTGACCCGGCGCGGCCGGGCATTGTTGCCGTGACGCGCCATCCCGTCATCTGGGGAATGGCGCTCTGGTCGATCACCCATCTGATTGCCAATGGGGACGCCGCCAGCGTCATGTTGTTTGGTTTGCTATTGCTGCTCGGTCTGATCGGCCCCGCGAGCCTGGACCGCAAGCGGCGGAGAACCCTTGGCGATGAGGCTTGGCGTCAGTTGCTGATCGATACTCGGCGCACACCGTTAGGCAGGGCCCTGGTTCAAACCGGCGTTTGGAGGTGGCTGGCGGCGGGCGCCCTCTACGCCGGGCTGCTTGCCGCCCATGAAGCCGTCATCGGCGTTACGCCGTTTCCCGCGTAGGCCCCCGCACTTGGCGCTGATACCAAGGAGCACTGATAATGACCCATCCGCTTTTTTTAAATGGGGTCGTTTTTCGGGGCCATGACTTAGGAATGGCAATTTTCCAGCCCGTTGAGAAACATCAATAACTTCCCGGACGTGCTCTTAGCCCACCGCGATCAGGGCGGCGGCGGCGCGGCGGTCTTCGGCGAGAAGCACGTTGAAGGTGCGGCATGCCGCGCCGGTGTCCATCCACTCAAGCACGGCGCCGGCCTCGCGCAAGGCCGCCCCAAGGCCGGCCGGCTCGGCCACGAAGCGCGGCCCGCAGCCGACGAGCAGGATGTCGGGTCTCTCCGCCGCGCCGGTGACCTCTTGCAATGATCGCGGCGTCACTTGGGCGGCCTCGGTGACCGGCCAGGGAAGCGTCCGTTCGGCGAAGACCAGCACCGAGCCTTCGTAGGTTTCGCCGGCGATGCGAAAACGCCCGCCGCCGTAGCTCCGGATCAACTGGCGTCCGGCCGGAACCAGCGGCGTGATGTCCAGAGAAATGGCGGCTTACGGCGCCTGTTCGGCCGCCGCCTCTTGTGCTTCGCCGCCGCCGCGGCGCTGACCGACGTTGAGATAAAGCAGTAGCGGCACGGCCAGGCAAATCGACGAATAGGTGCCGATCACGACGCCCCAGATCATCGCGAAACTGAAGCCCCGGATGACCTCGCCGCCGAGGAAGTAAAGGGCGAGCAGGGCCAAGAGGGTGGTGACGCTGGTGACGACGGTGCGCGACAAAGTCTCGTTGACGCTGTTGTTCAACAGCTCTTCCATGGGCATGGTCTTGAACTTGCGCAGGTTTTCGCGGACCCGGTCGTAGACGACCACCGTATCGTTGATGGAATAGCCGGCAATGGTCAGGACCGCGGCCACCGTCGAGAGGTTGAATTCCAGCCCGAGCAGCGCAAACAGGCCGATCGTCGTAAGCACGTCGTGGACGAGCGCGACGACGGCGCCCAAGCCGAATTGCCACTCGAAACGGAACCAGATGTAGACCAGCATGGCGGCGATGGCGAAGGTGACGGCCATGACCCCATCCCAGAACAACTCGTCGCTGACCTTGGGGCCGACGAATTCGGTGCGCCGGTATTCGACGCCTTGGCCCAGCGCCGCCTTGACCTTCGCCACCGCTGCCGCTTGCGCCTTTTCTCCGCCTTCCTGCTTCTGCAAGCGGATCAGCACGTCGTCGGCGGCGCCGAACTCCTGCAAGGAAACTTCGCCCAGCCCGAGGCCCGAAAGAATCCCGCGCATGGCGGCAATGTCGGCGGGACCGTCGGTGCGGACATCGATCATGATGCCGCCCTTGAAGTCGATGCCGTAGTTCATCCCCTTGGCTCCGAACATGCCGACGGATGCCAGTACCAAAAAGCCGGAAAAGACGAAAAAGATCATCCTCCGGCCAATGAACCGGATGTCGACGTCGGCGGGAATCAGATGCAGGCCGTGCACGATTGATCTTCCATACAGCCTTTATATGGGCAAAACCTGGGGCCGGAAGCGCCTGAGCCAGGTGACGATCAGAAGCCTGGTCAACATGATGGCGGTGAACATCGAGCTGGCAATGCCGATGGAGAGCGTCACCGCGAACCCGCGCACCGGTCCCGAACCGAACTGATAGAGCAACAGCGCCGCGATCAGCGTCGTCACGTTGGCGTCGATGATGGTGGTGATGGCGCGTTTGTAGCCGGCGTCGATGGCCGAAATCGGCGTCCGTCCGGCGCGGACCTCCTCGCGGATGCGCTCGAACACCAACACGTTGGCGTCCACCGCCATGCCGATGGTGAGCACGATGCCGGCGATCCCGGGCAGCGTCAGGGTCGCCTGCAGAACCGACAACGCGGCGGCGATGAGAATCATATTGGCGAGCAGCGCGACATCGGCCATGGCCCCGAAGCGGCCGTAAACGACGACCATGAAAACGATGACCAGAATCAGTCCGATGACGCTGGCGACCTTGCCGGCGGCGATGGAATCGGCACCCAAACCGGGGCCGACCGAGCGCTCCTCGAGAATGGTCAACGGCGCCGGCAGGGCGCCGGCCCTGAGCAACAGGGCCAGATCCTTGGTCTCCTGGAAAGTGAAACTGCCGCTGATCTGGCCGCTGCCGCCGAGGATGGGCTCGCGGATAACGGGAGCGCTGATGACTTTGCCGTCAAGGACGATGGCAAATGGTCGGCCGACGTTGGTTTTGGTGACGTCGCCGAAACGTTTGCCGCCGACGGCGTTGAAGCGGAAATTGACCACCGGTTGATTGCTGCGCTGATCGACGCCGGACGACGCGTTGATCAGATTTTCGCCGCTGACCATCACCTTCTTTCGCACCAAGTACATGCGCGGCCGACCGCCGGCGTCCAGTTCGTCGGTCGACGGCAGCAGGCGCGATCCCGGCGGAACCCGCCCGGCCATGGCCTGTTCCGGCGTCGTCCCGGGATCGAGCAGATGAAAGGCCATCTTGGCGGTCTTGCCGAGCAAGCGCTTGATCCGCTCGGGATCGTCGACGCCGGGAAGCTGCACCAGGATGCGGTCGTCGCCCTGACGCTGGATGGTCGGCTCGCGCACTCCGGTTTCGTCGATTCGCCGGCGGACGATCTCGATGGACTGTTCGACGGCGGTGATGGCACGGTCGCGGATGGACCGCTCGCTATACGCCAGACGCAAGCGGCCGCCATCGGCAAGTTCGGGAGTGGTGTCGGGATCCAGGGAAAGGACCAGTTGGCGGGCTTCCTCTGCTCGCGACACTTCCTTGACGGTGACAACCACGGCGTGGCCGTCAACGCCGAGACCGGAATAGCGAATGCGCGCCTTCCTCAACGCTATGCGGACGGAATCAACGAGGGATTCCAGGCGTTCGCGCAAAACCGCCTCGACTTCCACCTCCAAGAGCAAGTGCGAGCCGCCTTGCAGGTCCAGGCCAAGGCTGATTTGCTGGTGGGGAAGCCAGTAAGGCAGGGCATCCGCCTGCTTCCGGCCGAGAAGGTTCGGTGCCGCCAGGAGCAATCCCAGTGCGCAAATCGTCAGCACCAGGACGACCTTCCACTTGGCGAAGTAAACCATGGGAGACGCTTACTTGTCCTTGCCCCCGAAAAGGTTCCGCAGACCGGCGGAGAAAGTTCCGCCTTGCCCTTCGGCGGGCGTCTTGGCGGCGGCCTTGCCGCCGGCCTTTTTCGCTTCCCCGACCGGTTCGGTCTTGGAAAGCACGGTGGCGATCAGGCTACGTTTGACGCGCACCTTGATGCCGTTGGCGATGTCGACGGCGAGCTCGTCCTCGTCCACCACCTTGGAGACGGTGCCAATGATGCCGCCGCCGGTGACCACCCGGTCGCCGCGGCGGATGGCGTCCAACGTCTCTTTGTGTTGCTTGGTCTTCTTCTTCTGGGGGCGGATGATAAAGAAGTACATGACGACGAAAAGCAGAACCATCATGATGATGAATTCCGGGCCGCCGCCGACGATACCCTCCCCGGCTTGCGCATAAGCTGGCGTGACGAACATCTAAAAATCCCTCGGTCAAAGCTCGGACAGCGGGACTATAGCGGCCCCGGCGCGACTTGCAACGGTTAACCCACATTTCCCGCCGATGGGCGCGATGATGGCGAAGGCAATTGGATGGACGACTAAGGAATGGCGAAAATTTTGCCGCGATGCCGGACCGGAAAATTTCATTGTCGCCGCGAGGGATTTTTGGAGGACTGTGGACGCGCACCCCGGCGATAAGGAAATTCTGGCGAACGCGAAATTGACGCTTCACCGGAAATGGGGGATCGCCGGTTAGCGGCGGGTGTTCAAAAAACCTCTCTGGACGACCGCGGGGTTGGCCGTGGCGAACATCGCGACGCCGATAGGCACAGCCGACGGATAGAGACGTCACGCTAATCCCAACAAAAAATCCTCATCCATCTTAACCCACTAATGACCCCCAGGAGCGGAACAAGTGTGAAATGTCCTGGGGGTCGCGTCATCGCAAGGTGGTCCTTTGCTAGGGGGCGGGTAATTTAAACGAGGGACCTCGCGCTGAACCCTCTTACCAGCGAAAAAAGAGATTAAAACCTAAGCGGGGGTGAAAGGGCGCGCGGCAAACACTAATATGCCGTGATGAGAAAGATAAAAATCCCGACAGCTGAGATAATAAGAAAAACACAAATAATTAATATGTCACGGGATTCCATATTGCGCTACTCGAACGTCCGCCAATTAAAATATCGCCCTGTCGAGGCCGTGGAACGGCTCATAGGCCGAAAACTTTCCCGATACGAAAGGCGAGGGTGAGGGGGTGAAATATGGGGCTATCAATAACACCCCCAAACCAAAACCGATAAAAATTAAGGCCGTAATGATTGCTGCATAATCGGCGAAAGAGTACCAAATCGTTGCATTACGAAATCCCTTAACAAAATAGGCGCGGCCACGCCGAACGTTCGGTCCTTAACGGAATCTCTTATTGACACTGAAGTAAATATTAGACGTTGTCAACTGAGAAGCCGATACAACCGGGACAATCTAATATGATTAGCCCGAACCGGGGATGAAGGTCGATAACGTATCAACGGCCATCGAAGACCTGAGAATAGGTCCTACCTGGCCGTGAAGGCTTAATCCCCCCCCGACCGCGCCAAAGCACGGACCCATTCCCTAGCTAAAAATTATCTGCTGTTTTAGGCAATTGTCTCTGTCTCTGCCGCCCTATCTCATAGGTTCGCAATGTTGCCTTTTCAGCAGTAATTTGTTAATCTTTCTCAGGAAATTTTTAATAAGTTAGTAAAACACAACGATGATTTAGAGGGAATCGTCGCTTACGGTATTTATAAAACGCGTTTATAAACTTGACATGCGTAGGG
>JAUXMA010000274.1 GCA_030623425.1 Rhodospirillaceae bacterium | reverse complement strand
CACAGAATCTGAATCCAGGCAAACCATTGGCGCAGACGACAGGTTTCATTCGGGTGATTTCGAAATCCGCGGTGAATTTGTCAAAAGTTTTATTTCAGAGCTGGCGCTTGTTGATGCTTCAAATATTTCCGATACCACGCAAACCTATATGTTTGACGGGTCGGCGTTTGCCAAAACCGAACGCCGGAGCATCATTCCGCCGCCTTGGTATCAGCCTCCTCGCCCATGATCCAGCCGCCGCCCAATAGACTTTCACCGTCATAAAAAACGCAGGCCTGGCCGGCGGCGACAGCGGCGAAGGGCTCATCAAGCATGACCTCGGCGGCGGCGCCGGCGCAGGCGACGGTGGCCGGCACCGCCGCCATCGCCGAGCGCAGCTTGACGGAAACGCGAAGCCGCCGCGCCGGCGGCTCCCCGGGCCCCAGCCAGTTGACGCCGCGTAAATTGACATGGTCCCTGAGCAGCGCCCGTCTGGGCCCGACCACGACCCGCGCCGTCGCCGGCTCCAGGCGGACGACGTAGAGAGGCTCGGAGGCCGAAACCCCAAGCCCCCGGCGCTGGCCGATGGTGAAATGGACGATGCCCCGGTGGCGGCCCAGGACCCGGCCTTCGAGATCGACGACGTCGCCGGGGCGGCGAGCCTCGGGACGCAGTTTCTCGACGACGCCGGCGTAGTCGCCTTCGGGGACGAAACAGATATCCTGGCTGTCGGGCTTGGCGGCGACGGAAAGATGGAAGCGGCGCGCCAGTTCGCGGACCCGCTCCTTGGCCAGATCGCCAAGGGGGAAGCGCAGGAATTCGAGCTGCCGGCGCGTCGTGGCGAAGAGAAAATAACTCTGATCGCGGCTCTCGTCGGCGGCGCGCAGCAGTTCCGCGCCGTCCGGGCCCATCCCGCGCCGGACGTAATGGCCGGTGGCCAGCGCATCGGCGCCCAGTTCCCTGGCGGTCCGCAAAAGATCGTCGAACTTGACCGTCTCGTTGCAGCGGACGCAGGGGATCGGGGTTTCGCCCCGAAGGTAGGATTCGGCGAAATCGTCGATCACCGAGGTCCGGAATCGGGCCTCGTAGTCGAGCACGTAATGGGGGATGCGCAAGGCGGCGGCGACGCGCCTGGCGTCATGGATGTCCTGGCCGGCGCAGCACGAGCCCGGCTTCGCCACCGCTTGGCCGTGGTCGTAAAGCTGCAGGGTGACGCCGACGACGTCATAGCCTTCGCCGGCCAAGAGCGCGGCCGCCGCCGAACTGTCGACGCCGCCGGACATGGCGACGACGACGCGGGTCTCGGAAGGCGCCTTGTCGATGCCGAGGGTGTTCATGTGGGAAATATAGGTCTCGGAGCCTGTTTGGGAAGTCACAAATCTTGTGACTTCGCTCGGTTCCGTCAAACGCCGGGCGCGTTCCCGGTTTAAAGTTTCAAAGACTCTTCGCGGCCCGCAAAAAAGCGCCGATTTTCTCCGCGTTTTTGACCCCCGGTTGGTCTTCGACGCCGGACGAAACGTCGACAGCGGCGGCGCCGCTGATATCGACCGCGGCGGCCAGGTTGCCGGCATCGATGCCGCCGGCCAGCAACCATGGCAGCCGCCAGCTTGCGCCGTTGATCAGCCGCCAATCGAAAACGAGGGCGTTGCCGCCGGGCCGCTCGGCGCCTTCGGGCGGCTTGGCGTCGAACAGCAGCAGGTCGGCAACGTCTTCGTACGTCCGCGCTTTTTCGATGTCCTCCGGTCCCGAAACGGCGACGGCCTTGATCACGCCGAGACCGAAACGGTCCTTGATTTCCTTGACCCGTCGAGGGCGTTCATCACCGTGAAGTTGCAAGAAATCCAGCGGCGTCCGGGAAAGGATCGTCCGCAAGGCCTGGTCATCGGCATCGACCACCAGTCCCACTTTGGCGATGCCTTCGGGAACGGCGGCGGCAAGCTCGCGGGCCTCGTCCGGCGTCACGCGGCGCGGCGACGGCGGGAAAAAAACAAAACCGAGATAAGCGGCGCCGCCATCGACGGCGGCGGCCACCGTCCCGGCCGTCCCGAGGCCGCAGATCTTGACGTCAACCGGCATCGGCGATTCCCTCGGCGGCGCTGAGACCAAAAAACCAAAATCGAGACAACAAAGACATTCTCTCATGCCCAGACAAGAAAGAAATAAACTTTGATAGATTCCCATATATGGATTAGGTCATGTACTCATTAATTTTGTGGAACGCTAATGATTCAATGAGTTAAGAGGAACGCGGTCAACACAACCTGAGCGCCCGGTGTTTTGCCGATGTTACAAATGCGGAAGGCCGCTAGATTCGCCGGGAAAGGGGCGCCGTCCGCTCGGAACAAGGGCCGGGACAGTATCAGCTTTGGGAGATTGCGCGGTAGTTTACGAACAGATCGGAAATTTGATCCTGAATATCCCGTGCCGCCTTTCGAGGGTCGGCCGCCGTCCTGATTGGCCTTCCAACGACGATATAGTCTGCTCCCCTCAAGAACGCTTCTTCTACATTCACTATCCGTTTTTGATCGTCTTCTTCGATTTCGATATTCTCAAATGGTCTGATGCCCGGCACCACAATCAGGAAATTGTCTCCCAGTCTGTCGCGTAATTCCTCGGCCTCTTGACCGGACGAAATTACGCCATCGCATCCAACGTCTAACGCTCGTCTCGCTCGTGACAACACAAGCATTTTAACATCAACTTCCCGCGGATAACCAAGGTCTTTCAGGTCGGCGTCGTCAAAGCTGGTCAAAACGGTGACAGCTAATATCTTGATCCCATTTTTCGCATCACAAGCCGCACGCAACATCTTCTCATTCCCGTGGACAGTCGCAAACGTCGGACGATGGCTACTCAATTGACGAATAGCCGACTTAATGGTGTTCGGGACGTCAAAAAATTTCAGATCAACTAGAGATTTTTTCCCTCTTTCATTAAGCCAACTAAGCATTTCGTGATAGCCATCAGCCATGAAGAGTTCTAAGCCCAGTTTATAGAAATTTACGTTGTCGCCGAGCTTCTCAACAAGCTTCTTGGCTTCAATCACACTCGAAACGTCGAGGGCGAAGATCAAACGTTCGTGCGGTGGAATGGACTTTTTCGACAGCCACATTCCCGTTTCAAGGGAATCACCCACCGCTGCCGCACT
>JAUXMA010000329.1 GCA_030623425.1 Rhodospirillaceae bacterium | reverse complement strand
GCAGGGTATCTGGATGATGAGCTTGATCATTCCCTCGTTCCGTCGCACGGACATCATGGGCTAAATAGCATATGTAGGAGCCCCGAGTAACGCCCCGATCAAAAGGATGACAACAGAGGCCCCTTCCGCTCGTCTGGAAAGCCGACTGCCGCCACATCGAGCCCGGAAGTGAAATTTCCATAACGCCAATCACCCGCCGAACGCCGCGTCGGTCCGACCGAGCTTCGCCGTCGGCTCCGCCGCGCGGCGCGACAACGGAAACTCCTAATTCGTTAAAAGATCGGCGACGTGCGTTTGGCCTCCGGTACACGTCCGACGCATTGCCTTGCCCGTCCGGCCGTAACGGGGGCGAACGGAACCCGTCGGCCTGGCCGCTGGGATACGGGACCGAAGCCCGCCGGGCCGTTCGGATGCGGCATGCAAGATCAAAAAACTGAAATTTGCGCCAAGCCGAGGAACCAGGACGGGAAGATCCCGATCAAGACGGTTCCGGCGCCGCAGATTCCAAGGGCGATCCTGGCGGCGGTCTGTCATTCATGGCTGGCACCCTCCATGTCCGACAGGGCAAGGGCCCGGCATCTATCCGGCAAGGAGCAGCCTCACGCCGTCGTAGTAGCGCTTGACCATGTCAAGGTTTCTAATCTGAGCCAGGTTGCGCCCCCACATGCGCGGGCTCGAATAGAACCGCCGGTAGGCGTCCCGTGTCAGGCGGACTTGGCGCTCCTTGCCGATCAGGGGGTTGACGTAGATGGGGTCGCTCTGATCGTAGAGGTCGTAGTTAGCGTAACTCATCCCCTCCCTGAGGCCGCCGTCTTCGCGGCAGGCGCGCTCCAGGTTCGAGCGGGGATATGGGACCGGCAGATAGAACTTGGCAATATGGGCCGGCGTGTCGAGGGCGAAGCGGATCGTATTCTCTGCATCCTCCACCGTCTCGCCGGGCAGGGCCAGCATCCAGGTGGTACTGATGGAAAGGCCCTCCTCGTAAGCGATCTTGAGCGTTTCCATGTTCTGTTCGACGGTGGTCGCCTTCTTCAGCCGATCAAGGGTCTTCTGGTTGCCGGATTCGCAGCCGAACCCCACCTGCCAACAGCCGGCCCGCTTCATCAAGCGGAAGGTTTCCCTCGGTTGTTTCAGGTCGACCCTGGAATAACACATCCAGGGCATGTCGATTTTGGCCTCGATCATCGCCTCGCAGAGCTCGACCAGGAACTTGCGCTTGGTCGGCAGGGTGGAATCCCGGAACACCAGCGAGTGAAAACCGAACTCGTCTCTCAGGTAGCGGATTTCATCGATAATCCTGGGAATGGATTTATGCCTGATCTTGGGCCCTCCGACAGTGGTGTATTCGCAAAACGTGCACTTGAATGGACAGCCCCTCGTTACCTGAAAAGAGACCGTCGGCGGACGGAAGCTGATGTTGGGCGAGACCTCGTATTCCCGCATGGGAAACAGGTGATAGGACGGCATGGGCAGGTCGTCGAGATCGCGCACCGAGCCGCGCGGAGCGCTGGTCCTGGCCTTGCCGTTTTGGCGATAGGCGATACCGGCCACCGTTCCGATGTCGCGGCCGTCCCGCCAGCAATCCAGGAGTTCGGTAAAGGTGTAGTCCCCTTCGCCGATGACGCAGGCGTCGGCTTCCGGCGTTTCGTCCAGGGTCTCGACGGGAACGGAGGTCACGTGGATGCCTCCAAACACAACCTTGCTATTGGGCAAGACCCGCTTGACCGTGGCCGCCGTCTTCCGGGCAAGGTCGGTCTGGGGGGTGAAAAAGCCGATGCCGACCACATCGAATTTCTTCTCGGCCACATGCCTTTCCAGGTCCCCGGCGCGCCAGTTGTTGTGGAAAAGATCCAGGCATTCCACGTCGTAACCGGCCTTCTCGGCCATGGCGGCGACACAAGCGATTCCATAATTGAAGGAATCCTGGCCCTTGCCCAGACGCCAGGACTTTGGGTCGTGGATTCGTTTCAGCGTGCTCGTCAGCAGAACTTTCATTCGCATCTTCATCCATAAGCCAAAGAACGGCCAAAAGAAAGAGCGGCCCTTCAAGCCGCTGGTGCCGACTAAACCTGAAATGTTCTAGTGGTCCCGAGTAACGCCCCGATCAAAAGGATGACAACAGAGGCCCCTTCCGCCCGTCCGGACGCCCTGGCCTACATCGTGACCGCCGCCGCCGCGCCGGCCCCCCTTCCTGTCCTTCTTCGAGCCCCGCTGGGTAACGCCGCCGATGGTGACGGCGGGGCGGCGCCGATTCAGCCGAGACGTTCTTGCAGTTCCGCGACTTCCGGGGCGCGGCGGCGATAGCCGGTGTCGGCGACGATGGCCTTGGCCTTGGTGAGGTGCTCGCGGGCGGCGGCGCTGGCGCCTCCGGCGAGGTGGAGGCGGGCGTATTCCAGATGCGCGTCGGCCTCGAAAAGGCGCATGCCGCCGCGGGTGGCGATGGTCAGCGCCTCGTCCAGGTCGCGGCGCGCCTTGGCGGGGTCCTCCATGCACCGCCACAGCGCCGCCCGGG
>JAUXMA010000370.1 GCA_030623425.1 Rhodospirillaceae bacterium | reverse complement strand
TTGTGGTGGACACGCGCACCACGGCCTGCCTTTGCCGAAGCGAAGCTCCGGCTTCGCGCAGGCAGGCGCGACGCGCTCCTAGCCGGAAGCCTTGCAGGGCCGTCGTATGGGTACCTTATAGATTGAGATGAAGCACTGGCATAGACCATAAAGCCTAAGGACCATAAAGGCGGGAGCGCGGAACAGCGGCGGCGGGCGCCGCTATTTATCCGCCGCTGTCGGCCCCGGACCGTCTTTTCACAAACGCCGGGAAACGATCTCCGCCACTTCCCCGTCGGCCAAAACGATGGGGTTGGTTTTCATGCTAGACCCGCGGCTGCCCGCCACCACCTTGTCGATGTGGGCTTCGTTGACGCCGTAGGCGCCGAGCCGGGGCAAGGACAATTTTTCCGTCCACATCCTCAGGGTTTTGACCAGATCGTCCAGGGCTTCGTCGCGGTCGGCGAAAGCCCGGCCGGCGAGGAGGCTGGCGACGCGGCGGTACTTGTCGAGCGCCGGGTTGTCCGGTTCGCGTTCCAGCAGAGCCGCGATGTTGACCTCGCTGGCTTCGGCGGCCAGGGTGCCGCAGACGACGCCATGCGGAATGGGGAAAAAGGCGCCCAGGGGCGACGCCAGCCCGTGCACCGAGCCGAGTCCGGTCTGGGCCAGGCAGATGCCCGACATCAGCGAGGCATATGCGATTCGCGAGCGCCCGGCCGCCGCGTTTTCCCCTTTCCCTTGCCAGGCGGCGAAGAACCCTTTGCCGAAGGCCTCCATGCCGGACCAGGCCAGCGCTTCGGTCAGCGGGTTGGCGCGAATCGAAACGAACGATTCCAAAAGCTGGGTGAAGGCGTCCATGCCGTTGGCGGCGAGGACTGTTGGCGGGCAGGATTCCAAGAGCGCCGGGTCGACGATGGCCAGCTTGGCGACCAGTGCCTCGTCGCGGAATGACTTCTTGAATCCCTCCTCGCCATGCCGGCTCAGCACCGCGTTCTTGGTCGCTTCGCTACCGGTGCCCGCCGTTGTCGGAACGGCGATGAAAGGGACGGCGGGTCCTTGATAGGGAATCTCCGGCCCCACCCCTTCCAGGTGGTCGATCACCGAGTTGCCGGTTCTGAGCAGGCCGGCGATGGCTTTGGCCGCGTCCATGGCGCTGCCGCCGCCGATACCGAGGACCAGGTCATAGCCGCCGTCGCGGAATTGGGCCACCGCTTCGTCGATCAGATCAGGGGAGGGCTCGCCGTCGACGGTGAATGTCTCCCAGTCCACGCCGTTTCCTTCCAGCCCTTCCCGCAGGCGCCGCCAAGAGGGCGTCGCCCTGAATGACCGGGCGCCGGTGACGATGAGGGCGCGCCCGCCGAAAGCGGCGGCGTGATCGGCAATCGAGGCCGCCGCCCCGGCGCCGAAAACGATCCGCGGCAGCCGGGCGATGACGAAAGGATCGATCGCCGCCATGGGGCTCTAACCTTTCGGGAACAGTCCCTGGTAGGGAACGCCCCGGCGCGGTTCGGTCATCATGTCGGCGACGGCCTCGCGCCATTCGAGATAGTGGTCGGTTTCCTTGTGGGCCGCCGCGTCCTCCGGCCGCGCATAAGCTTCGTAGAGGGCGAATTTCGCCGGATCGGCGGAATCCCGCAACACATCGAACCTGAGGTTTCCGGGTTCTTGCACCGATCCTTGGTGATTGATGCGCGTCGCCGCGATGAAATCGTCGATGCGGTCCGGCTTGACGGTGACGTGGACGATGGTGACATGCATGGGCTTCCTCCCGCAAACGTGGACCGGATGTTTGCCGGTTCCCCGGCGGCGAACTATAGGCAACCTTGCCGCCGCCGTGAAGACGCCTGCTCGGTGGCCGCTTCGGCCTGGCTTGCATAACGATTACAATATTACATTTTTAATATATACGGATTCATTGTTGACTGAACATATTTTCCATGGTAACGATGTTATATAAATTCATATACAAAATATCTGTGTTGTATACGATCATGCCGCCGCTTGCCAATGCCGTAACCTCGCCCCGGGTTGCCGAAGGCAG
>JAUXMA010000371.1 GCA_030623425.1 Rhodospirillaceae bacterium | reverse complement strand
GTACTCTTAAAACCGAGGGTCTGCTTACCGCCGCATTACCGAACTTTGGAGACTCCGCCTCGGAGTGCCGGTTTTTACCCCCCATGGCGGACATTCCTCGGCCGCCGCCTTCCCCCTCATCGGCGTTTGTGCCAGACTTCGCGGACCATGTGTTCCTGGAGCCTGGTCCAATGACCCGAATGTGGGCGGCTGTTGTTGTAGCCTTGGCGGTGTTTCTTACCGGACAGTCGGCCTTTGCCGAGAAACGCATCGCCCTGGTCATCGGCAACGGGGCCTACCCCAATCTCGGCGCGCTCAAGAACCCCCCCAATGATGCCAAGCTAATGGCGAGGACATTACGGTCCCTTGGCTTCGAGGTCATCGAACGCATCGACGCCAACCAGAAGGGCATGAAGAAAGCCATCAAAGCCTTCGGCAACAAGTTGGAAGCGACGGGCAAGGACGCGGTGGGCCTGTTCTATTACGCGGGTCACGGCGTTCAGGTGCGCGGCGAGAACTTCCTGGTCCCCGTCAATGTGGACATCCAAGATGAAGCGGATGTGGACATCGAAGCGGTCTCCGCCAACGCCGTGCTGGACAACATGGCTTTCGCCGGCAACGATCTGAGCATCGTCATCCTGGACGCCTGTCGCAACAATCCGTTCAAGCGCGGTTTCCGCTCGGCATCACGGGGGCTGGCGAGGATGAACGCCAGCAAGGGAACCCTGATTGCCTATGCCACCTCCCCCGGTGACGTTGCCGCCGATGGTTCTGGAACAAACAGTCCCTATACCGCCGCCCTCGCCGCCGCGATGCGCAAGCCGGACCTGCTGGTCGAGCAGATGTTCAAGCAGGTCCGGGTGTCGGTCCAGTATCAGACCAAGGATGCGCAGACGCCGTGGGAATCGTCGTCGCTGACCGGTGATTTTTATTTCGTGCCGGGCTCAAAAGGATCCGCGGGCGGCCCCGCGGCAACGCCCCTCGACCTCAATAGCACGCAAGAGGAAATTGCCTACTGGCAGTCGATCCAGGACAGCCGGAATTCGAAAGATTTTCAGTCCTACTTGGAGCGCTATGGTGAAACGGGCGCCTTCACTATCCTGGCGCGCAACCGCGCCAAGACGTTGCGCGCCCATGAATTGGACGGGACATCACCCGCCCGGCAGACGCCGGCCAATGGCAAGAGCGATCAGCAACTCGCCGCCGAAGCCTTGATTCGGGGGCGCAAAATGATCATGGAACTGGCCAGCAATGCCAACCATGTGATGGGCATCGAGGGCATGTCATTGACCAAGCGGGTCGAGAAATTTCGTGGATTGCTGGGCGAAGTGGTCGATTTCAAGCCAATGGCCCAATTCGTTCTCGGCGGATACTACGATACCGCCACGCCAGATGAATGGGCGCATTTTTACGCCGCCTACAAAGAGCTGTTCCTGTCCGGCTATGAATTTACCGCCGGTACAAACTGGACCGGCAAATACGAGGTTGAAAAAATCCGCGCATACGGCAAGGACACGCTGATCTCCATACGCCTCGACCGCGAGGACGGCTCGGAAGCCGTCAAAGTAGGTTTCCGCGTCCGCCGCCGGCCAAACAGTTTTTTCGGTTATAAGATCATCGACGCGCTAACCAAAGGCATCAGCCTGCTGGTCACGCAACGTGACGACTTCCGGACACATTTGCAAAAGGGCGGCCTCACCTACCTGACCGACGCCTTGGAAAAGAAGTTCGGTAAGGCGGTTCGGCCGGTTGATATTCCAGGCTAGCGGTATCAAGCCAAACTATTCGCTAATAATAAGAAAAATAAGGGGTCAAGTCTTGAATATTGAATTGTTGCCGCGCGCCGTCGGATGATAGACGGCGCCGGGATATTCGATGCGCAAGGGCCGCGCAAGGGCCGTGCCATGGGGGAAGCATAGAGGGCGGTGGACGGAAATTCAACATTCAAGACTTGACCCCATGGCATGTGGCATGAGACTTGACCCCATGGCATGACACCTTCACGGCC
>JAUXMA010000336.1 GCA_030623425.1 Rhodospirillaceae bacterium | reverse complement strand
TTGCCGGCCAAGCGTTCGGCGGTATGGCGGTGAACCTCGGCGGCGCCGTCATAAGTGGCGGCGGCGCCGGAAAAGGCCAGGCGGATGGCTTTTTTGCGTCCCCGCGTCATGCCAACTCGGCCAGGAATGCGCCAATGCGCAGCGCGCACCATTCGGGATCGGACAGCAACAGCAAGTGATCGCCGCCGCGGCGCCACCTTGGTTCGGCGCCATTGCGTCCGCGAATGGCGGCCCGGATCATGGCTTCGGAAACGATAGCATCGGCGGTGGCGTTGAGGAGCAAAACGGGGCCGGGGTCGAAGGCGAAAGTGGCCCGCGCGTCCCAATCTTTTAACCATTCCAGCCCCCGCCCGAGGGCCGCCGCGTCGGGTTCTCCATCCGCCGCCCAGGCTTTCCGGCCGCCTGAACGGATGAGAAAATCCTCGACGACGCGGCGCGGCGAACGGCAAAGCCCGGAAGCCATGCGATCGAGGATTGGCGCCGGCTCGCCTACGGGGAAATAGGCGGCGGCGGCGAATCTGGGAAATCCGTTGATTCCGATGAGCCCCCGCCAAGCGAACGGCCGTTCGTGCAAAAGCCACAGCAGCCCAAGCGAATGGCCGACGGCGACCAGCGTCCGGCTGCCATCGCCGGGCAAGGCGGGGCGGCGCGGATGCCCGTAGAAACCGAGATCGAAAGCGATCGTCTCCACCCCGTCCAGGGCTTCGCGGAGCGGGGTCCAGACGCTGGCGTCGAACCCCCAGCCGTGAACCAGGACCAAAAGCGGCGGTTTCATGCATCCTCGCCTTTTCCGTTCGTTGGTATTAATGCGCCGGCCGTCCGGATGAGACGTTCGATGTCCTCGTCCGAGTGCGAGGCGCTCAAGGCGAAGCGGATGCGGCTGGCGCCTTGGGGGACGGAAGGCGGACGGATGGCGATGGCGAGGATGCCTTTCGCTTCCAATTCCCCGGCCATCGACAAGGCGAGCTCCTCGGAACCGACAATGGCCGGGATGATCTGGGTCGAGGAGGCTCCAACGTCGATCCCGGCGCTTCTAAAGGCACGGCGCACCCGCTCCGCCGTCGCCTGCAAGCGGCGGCGTTCGGCCTCAAGGCTCGGCAGCAGGTCGAGCGCGGCGTCCATGGCGCCCAAAACCGCCGGCGGCAGGGCGGTCGAGTAGATGAAGCCCGAACAGCGGTTGATCAGATATTCGCGCAGCTTCCGCGAACAGGCCACATAAGCGCCGAAACCGCCGAGCCCTTTGGAAAAAGTGCCCATCGCCAAATCGACGGAATGGCCCGCCGCCAAGCCGAAACCGTTCAGCCCGAAGACGCCGGTGGCGTGTGCCTCGTCCACATACAGAAAGGCGCCGTAACGTTCCGCCAAGCCGGTCAGGACATCCACGTCGACCCGGTCGCCGTCCATGCTGAAGACCGTCTCGGTGACGATGAAGCGGACTCCCGGCTTGCCGGCATTGGCTTGTAAAAGCGTTTCCAGATGGTCCATGTCGTTGTGGCGGTAGCGGATTTGCCGCGCTCCTCCGGCCCTGCAGCCGTGGTGGATGCTGGCGTGGTTCAGGCGGTCGCTGAAGACCAGCGGCGCGGCGCCAAGGAAGTTTTTGTCGAAAAGCGCCGCCAGCACCGCCGAATTGGCCTGGAAGCCGCTGTTGAAGATCAGCGCCGCCGCCGCTCCCTTGCCTTTCGCCAGTTTTTCCTCGACCGCCTGGTGCGGTTCCAGGGTGCCGCAAACCAGCCGCGAGGCGGTGGCGCCGGTTCCCCACGCCTCGGTCCATCGGCAGGCGCGCTCGATCAATGCCGGATGTCCGGCGAGGCCCAGGTAATCGTTGGAGGAAAAATTCAGCAGCTGCCGCCCGCCGACGACAACCCGGCCATTGCCGGCGGTTGCGAAGGCCCTGAGCCGGCGGTAACGGCCGCAACCCCGCAAATCCTCAAGGAAAGAATCCAAGGTCTGCTCGAACTGTCGGCCGGTCGGGGACATTCCGGCGGTCTGAACCATCCCTTGCGAATAGTCAAGAGAGCCGGCTCCCGGCCAACCGTTGCTGGCGCGCGTGTGTGGGCGGCAGGATCCAGTAGCCTCTTGATAATCCTGGCTGACGGCGCGTTGAAAGGTGCTCCTTGGCAAGGGTTGTCGCCGATGGCGAGCCGAGGAAACGATTGACGAATTGCCGTGATTGCGACAACTTGAAATGAGCGACAAGCATTCAGCCGTTGGTCGATGGAGCGTTTAATGAAAGTGAAAGTGGAAAATCCAACGGCGGAGAAAACCAGGGAAATGAAAGCCTGCCCGATCTGGGAAAAGGAGGAGAGCGTCTTCGACTGGGAATATGATGCTGAAGAAACCTGCCTGCTTTTGGAGGGACAGGTGGAGGTGACGACGGAAGATGGCCTGGCCGTTGAGTTCGGAAAGGGTGATTTGGTGACCTTTCCGAA
>JAUXMA010000256.1 GCA_030623425.1 Rhodospirillaceae bacterium | reverse complement strand
TGAAGGTAGCGGCTCAGATTCGTTTCGGGCGAGATTTCTAAACGCATGGAAAATGCAGTCATGTCCTTAGCCTTTTTCAAATTCACGCCATCTGAAAGTGCGATCGTTTCATATCGACAGGACCCATAATACATGAGTTATGTGGTCAAGTATAGCAAAAAAATTATATCGCGTCTAATGAACTAATCAACCCATTGATATACCGTGAGTTTTTAGATCTCAATCGGAGGATTACCCCACTTTTTGGATGTCTAAATCCGATCGAATATGCGTGAAGTGCTTGGCAATTATAGGTCAAGACAACCGTCCTTGCCGCCGCCGGCAGAGCCTTCAGCCGCCCCGTCCCGCCGCCACCGTAGAGTGGATCGCCGATGATCGGGTTGCCGAAGTCAGCCATGTGCACGCGGAGCTGATGGGTGCGTCCGGTGGCGGGCCGTAAATCGACCAGACAGGCGCCGCAGGCGAAAGCCTTGAGGATCCTGTAGCGGGTCAACGCCGGCTTGCCGCCGCGGGCGACGACGGCCATTGTCTTGCGGTTTCTCGGGTTGCGCCCGATGTTGCCGGCGATCTTGCCCGGCGATGGCGAAGGCACCCCCCAAACCACCGCAAGGTAGGCCTTCTCGACGCTGTGCTCGGCGAACTGGGCGGCGAGAGAGCGGTGCGCGGCGTCGTTCTTGGCGGCCACCAAAAGGCCGCTGGTATCTTTGTCCAGCCGGTGGACGATGCCGGGACGGCTGATCCCGCCTATGCCCGAAAGAGAGCCGCCGCAATGGGCAAGCAGCGCATTGACGAGAGTCCCGTCCGGATGGCCCGGCGCCGGATGGACGACGACGCCCAGGGGTTTGTCGATGACGATGAGGTCTTCGTCCTCGTGGACGACGCAAAGGGGCATGGCCTGGGGTTTGGGTTTGGCCGGTTGCGGAGCCGGCACGGTGACGGTGAAGACTTGCCCCGCCTTGACGCGGCGGGCCGGTTCCATCACCGCCCCGACGTCGTCCAAGCCGCTGACGCGGCCGGCCTCGATCAAGGCTTTGAGGCGGGTCCTGGAAAGCTCGGGCAGGGCTTCGGCCAACAGCCTGTCCAGCCTCACGCCGGCCTTGTCCTCGGCTACCGGAACGGTATATGTGATGGCGGTCATCGGCATGGAGACTGATCCAGGATCATGCGTGCGCTCAAGGGCTTGGTGATCGCAATGGCCGTTTTTATCGGCATTGGCGTGGCGGTGCTGGTTTACGGCTTTTACCAGACGGCCAGCAACCCGGACTTCACTTTTTTCTCTCCCGCCGCGCCGGTCAAGGCTTTTGGCGACATTACCGTGCCGGTGCCCGCCGGCTGCGCCATTGCCGGGATGCGGCCGGACGGCGGCCGGCTTTTCCTGCGCATCGGTCCCGACGGCCCGTGCAGCCGCATTATCGCCGTCGATCTGGCCAGCGGCAAACTTCTCGGCACGGTGACGGTGGCCCGGTGATCGTTCTTTCCCGTTCCCTCCTCGAGCGGATCATCGATGCCGCCGAGGCGGCCTACCCCGAGGAGTGCTGCGGGCTTCTCGTCGGCCGCAAAGAGGAAACGGGAATTTTCCGGGTCAGCCGGGTCGAAGCCAGCCGTAACCTGGCGGCGAACGGCCGCGACGAGCGCTTCGAGGTCGACCCGCGATTGCGCTTCGACCTGATGCGTGGCTTGGCCGGCGGGCGGCAGCGGATCATCGGCCATTATCATTCCCATCCCGACCATCCGGTGGAGCCCTCGGATCGGGACCTGGAGATGGCCTGGGAGCCGGAACTGGTGTGGCTGATCATCGCCGTCGAAAACGGCAAGGCCGTCCGAACCTCGGCCTTTTTCTTGGACAAGGAGGGGCGCCGCTGGCGACAAATCGGCCTCGACAGCGAGGACTAGCGGCGGCGAAGGAAGAGAACCCAGGCCCTTGATCGCATCGCCCGTTTGCTTGTAAAGGATGGGGATCGGCCCGAGGTCCCCTTCGTCTAGAGGCCTAGGACACCGGCCTCTCACGCCGGCAACAGGGGTTCGAATCCCCTAGGGGACGCCAATATTTTCAATACGTTACTGCGAGCACCCAAAAAACTTGTCCACTTTTTGTCTAATAAGCGTGTCTGAACGAGCCCGTACGCCAACGGTTTCCTGCAGTTCAAATTCGCCTGAATCCGTGGCTCGATCACGCCATAGCTACGACGCCGGCGCGCACGCTCATTTGAGGTTGCCGGCCGAAGCCCTTGAAGCCGATTTAGACCTTTTGTGGTATGGCAACACCCCTCAATGCGCCTGTACGGGCCTTAAAATGGCTCCGCCTATCGCTCGGGGATGGCGTGTTGGCAAAGCACCATCGTTATTTCGCCTACCCCCCCCCAGGGGATCAAGCTAACGGGTGAGCGGATCATTGCCCGTACTGACTCCTTCCATTCAGTTAGATTACCGAGACATCTCGGACGCACACCCCCAGTCCCCCAAGAGGTGAAGGGGTAAAGCTGCAAGCTTTAACTTTTTAGCCTATGGCTAAAAGGTCCTGGCGATACGAAACCCGCCGCCGCTGCTCCGTTCGCCGGTGGTGAGCCTGCTGCGGTAGGCAGAGCGCATGTTCCTGGGTTCGTAGTACCAGGAGCCGCCGCGCAGAACACGGCGCGAGCATTCGCCGCTGTTCCACACACTGCCGTCCGCCGGCGCGCCGGCGTAGTTTCCATTCCAGCAATCCGCAACCCACTCCCAGACATTGCCGTGCATATCATGAAGGCCGAAAGCGTTGGAATTAAAACTACCGACCGGCGCCGTCTGCCTGTTATCCCATCGGCTGCCGCAACCATCACAATTGGCATTGCCGGAAGAACCGACCGAGCTCCCCCACGGATACTTGGTCGCCGTCCCCGCCCTGGCCGCGTATTCCCACTCCGCTTCCGTCAACAGGCGATATTGTTTCCCCGTCTTGGTACCGAGACGGCGAACGAAGTCTTGAGCGTCATTCCAACTGACCCGCTCCACCGGGTTGCGGTAGCCCTTGAAACTGCTCGGGTTCGAGCCCATCACCTCGCGCCATTCCGCCTGCGTCACCTCATACTTGCCGACCGCGAACTTGTAGCCGATGTTGACCGTGTGGACCGGCTTCTCGTTGCTATACCCGCCGCCGTTGAGGTCGCCCATGCGGAAACTCCCCTTCGGAATGACCACCATCTCCGGGCAGTCGGCGCAGTCGCGGAAGACTTGCCCCACTTTCTTCGCAGCCGGCTTCACCGGCGAGGGCGCCGGCGGTTTCGGCGGGTCGGCGACGGCGAGTTGTTTTTGTTGTTTCAACTTGTTGATC
>JAUXMA010000367.1 GCA_030623425.1 Rhodospirillaceae bacterium | reverse complement strand
CGCCGGCACCTTGTTGCGGATGAGCGGCGATTTTCGCGGCTTGCGAATCAATTGATTGATTGTCGGCATTCCGTCTCTTCCACACACGGGCAGGCGCTAACTTCCATAGATTCCGCGACCATGCAAAAACGCGCCATAGGGTAAATACATCCCCTTGGGCGGTCAAATCAACCGCTCCACAAAAAGAAGCAGTTATTCAATTTTCCAATTTCCAAAGGGCTCTGCGTCTGGACCGGACGGCCCACCACCAGTGCCCCGCGGAGTGGCCGGATACTAGTCAGGCGGCTTTACCCAGTCAAGGCAAAAAAACCTGATTTTTCACGGTTCTCCACCCTCGACATCGGAAGTGTTTTGATGCCAAAAAGTGGCTGCTCGGCAAGGCATTCGGCGAGCGGAGCGCGGCGTCGGCAGGTTCGGTGGGGTCGACTTGGGAGAAACGAAACGCCCAAGCCCAGCGCCGGCATTAAGGATTTTCGAAAGCGGGGGAACTGTCGAAAATCCGTATTATGACTTCGAAAGCGGCCTTTCCGAGTTTAATCGACGTTGCCAACCGCGATTTCCTCGGGGGCCGTTTCGGCCATCGTCCGGGCGGCAAGCTCTTCTTGTTCCTTAGCGGCTTGTTCCTTAGCGGCGATTTCCGCCAGTTCCTGATCCCGTTCCTCGGCGATCCGGCGCATACGGTTCATCATGCTGCCCGTACCCGCTGGAATCAGGCGCCCGACGATAACGTTCTCCTTCAGCCCCACCAATCTGTCCTTCTTGCCGGAAACCGCCGCCTCGGTCAGGACCCGTGTCGTCTCCTGGAACGATGCCGCCGAAATAAACGAATGCGTCAGCAAGCTGGCCTTGGTAATGCCCTGGAGCACGGGTATGGCTTTGGCCGGCTTAACGCCATCTTCCTTGGCCTTGGCGTTAACCTCGTTGAATTCCAGCCGGTTCACCAGATCTCCGACCAGGAATGTGGTGTCGCCGGGCGTGGTGATTTCCACTTTCTGCAACATTTGGCGGACGATCACTTCGATGTGCTTGTTGTTGATTTTCACGCCCTGCAGACGGTAGACCTCCTGGGTTTCGCTGATCAGATAGTTGGCCAGGGCCTCAACGCCCAACACCCTCAAGATATCGTGGGGCACCGGATTGCCGTCCATCAAGGAATCGCCGACTTGGACAAAATCCCCTTCCTGAACGGCGATGTGTTTTCCTTTCGGCACCAGGTATTCTTGGGGTTTCTGTTTTTCATCGCTCGGCACGACGATAATGCGTCGTTTATTTTTATAATCCTTGCCGAATTCGACGCGCCCTTCGATCTCGCTGATAATGGCGTGGTCTTTGGGTTTGCGGGCCTCGAACAGTTCCGCCACCCGCGGCAGGCCGCCGGTGATATCGCGGGTTTTGGCCGTTTCCCGCGGAGTTCGCGCCAGCACATCGCCGGCATGGACTTCCTGGCCTGGTTCCACCGACAGAATGGCATCCACGTCCAGGAAATACCGGGCTTCCATACCGTTATCCAAGGTCAACACCTCGCCCTCTTTGTTCCTGAGCGTGATCCGGGGTTTGAGGTCGGCGCCCTTGGGTTGTTGTTTCCAATCGATCACCACCTTGGAAGCAATCCCGGTGGCCTCGTCCATCCTTTCAACCATGGAAAGATTTTCCACCAGATCCATATAGTGAACGATGCCTGGTTTCTCGGTAATGGTGGGACGGGTATAAGGATCCCATTCGACCAGCTTGTCGCCACGTTTGACTTTCGCATTGTTCTTGACCAACAGTTTATAGCCATAATGGATGCGGTGGTTGGCCCGTTCCCGCCCCTGGTCATCGATCAACCTGAGCACGGTGTTGCGGTTCATGACCACCTGCACACCGTCACTGTTGTTGACCGTGAAAGCGTTGACGAGGACCACCTTCGCGTCAACGGCGCTTTCCACTTTCGACTGTTCGGTTCCGCGCTGGACGGCGCCGCCGATGTGGAAGGTCCGCATGGTCAATTGCGTCCCCGGCTCGCCGATGGACTGGGCGGCGATGACACCGACGGCCTCGCCGAT
>JAUXMA010000391.1 GCA_030623425.1 Rhodospirillaceae bacterium | reverse complement strand
GAGCGGTGCTCCTTTCGGCGCGGCCATCGCCTTTGCGTTTTACGCATTCCTGACAATCAAAATGTTAACAGCCTTTTTTAAAGCCTTCCATCAGATTTGGGACCCGGCCTCGCGGCGAGCCGTTGGGATCGGCCTGATCACGGCGCTCGCCGTTCTCGCCTGTCTTTGGGTGGCTGTCGGCATTTTCCTGGCCGGCATCCGGCTGTTCGAATCGTGGTGGATGGACCTTATCGTCGATCTTTTGGGTGGAGCGGCGACGGTGGCTTTGACATGGTGTATGTTTCCGGCGGTCGTCAGCGGCGTTATGGGCTTGCTCTTGGACGGCATCGCCGAGGCCGTCGAAGCCCGCCACTACGCCCATTTGCCACCGGCGCCCGGCCAATCCCTGGCCGCCGTCCTGCCGGCGGCCGTCCGGTTTTTGGCCGTTATGGTGTTGGTAAATCTTGGATTGCTTTTTTTCCTCGTCTTTCCGCCGGTTTTCCCTTTTGTTTTCTACGCCGCAAACGGTTATCTTCTCGGCAGGGAATATTTTGAACTTGTGGCCTTGCGCCGAGTCGGCGGGATGGAAGCCCTGGCCATAAGGAAGACCCATAGGGGGCGGCTTGTCGTCGCCGGCACCGTTATCGCCTTGCTGCTGACCGTGCCGGTGGTCAACCTGCTGGCTCCGATCGTCGCCACCGCCGTCATGGTCCACCTGTTCGAAGGCTGGCGGTCGAACGATCACAAGGCGGCGCCGACGTGATAAATCGTTTTGGCCGCGCCGTCGTCGAACACCGTGCCAGGAAAGGGGCGAGGGATCATGTTCCAGCGAGACAAAAACAATAAGGCGGCGAGCTCGAAGCAAGAAAACGCCGATGAGGTCGCCGCGCCGCCCCTCAACCCCCACGCTCCGTCCATGCCGTTGGGAACCGCAACCGTTTTACGTCACGAGATTCCCCGCCGCGCCGTTGACATCCCCGGCACCCACCGGACAGGAAAGCAGAGCAGGTCGGACGAATCCGAGAGTCGGAAACTGCTGGTTGGGCGCGACATCTGTCTCAGCGGCGAGATCACTTCCTGCGACAGGTTGATGGTCGAGGGCCGGGTCGAAGCCTCCTTGTCGGACGCCCGGGTGATCGAAATCTCCCCCAGCGGCTTTTTCAGGGGCGCGGCGGAAGTGGAGGAAGCCGACATCAGCGGCCGTTTCGAGGGTGAACTCATCGCCCGCGAAAAATTAATCGTCCGTTCGGGTGGCCGGGTCAGCGGCTCGATACGTTACGGACGCATCGTCATCGAATCCGGCGGCGAGATCTCCGGCGATATGCAAACCCTGATCCAGGCCGAGAAGGCGGAAGCCGAACTCGAGGACAAGGAAAAAAGACCGCAATCATCGGAGGAAAAGCGATCCTGAAACCATTGTCCGCCGGTTCTTGTCAACATAGATATGCTCTAGTACCGACCAGCGCAATTCCTGACCCCCGGCTCCTAGTGGTCTGTATCATCCAAATTATACCCCTACGACGGCGTTGCGAGACTTCCGGCTAGGAGCGCGTTGCATTGCCAACCATTTGGCATGGGCCAAAGCCGTGGTG
>JAUXMA010000136.1 GCA_030623425.1 Rhodospirillaceae bacterium | reverse complement strand
CCTGCAAGGTTTCCGGACGTCGTCGCGCGCCGCTTGTGATGGACGGCCACCACGGCTTTGGCCCATGCCAAATGGTTGGCAATGCGATGCGCTCCTAGCCGGAAACCTTGCAGGGCCGTCGTATGGGTACCTTATAGATGAGACGGAGCACACTAGTACTGTCCGGATTCGCGTGGCTCGCGCCAGCCGGAAGAGGGAAAAAGCCCAAGGTTTGGCGCTCCCCTTTCCTAGCCGTGGTTTGCGAAGGCCCGGAAATTAGTGGCCCGTCCCGCCAGTGTCAAGTACGAAACCCGGCTTCGTTCAAAAGCCATGCCTCTTTTCCCGGCGGCGTTGCACGGAAGAGGGAATACCAAGAGATTCCCGGTATTTGGCAACCGTTCGCCGGGCGATGTCGATTCCTTCTTTGTTCAGTATCGAAACGATCCCGTCGTCGGAAAGAGTTTTCTCGAGGGGTTCCTCGTCGATCAGGGCCTTGATTCGCTGGCGCACCGCTTCGGCGGAATGAGACGTCCCGCCCGACGATGACGCGATCGCTGGTGTGAAGAAGTATTTGAGTTCGAATATGCCACGCGGGGTGGCTATGAATTTGTTCGAGGTGACGCGGCTGACGGTACTTTCATGCATATCGATGACTTCCGCGATATCGCGCAATACCAAGGGCTTAAGAGACTGCACGCCGTTGGCGAAGAAGCCATCTTGCTGGCGGACGATTTCGGTCGACACCCTGAGGATGGTCGTCGCCCGCTGGTGAAGGGATTTCACCAGCCAGTTGGCCGAATGAAAGCACTCGTTGATATATTGCCGATCTTCCTTGGAGCGGGTGGCGTGGCTGATACGGGCGTGGTAGGTGTTGTTGACCAACACACGCGGCAAGGTATCCGGATTCAGCTCGATGATCCAGCCGCCACCCGGCTGCGGCCGCATGAGAACGTCGGGAGTGATCGGCTGGGCAATGGTTTGGTCGAAGACCAGCGCCGGTTTCGGATCCAACTCCCTGATTTCGGCCGCCATGTCGACGATGTCTTCGCTATCCACCCCGCAGATTTTGCTCAAACCCACCAGGTCGCGTTTCGCCAGTAGGTCCAGATTATCGAGAAAAGTCTGCATGACGGAATCCAAACGGTCGCGTTCGCGCAGTTGCAAGCTCAGGCATTCGGCCAGGTTGCGGGCGAAAATTCCCGGCGGATCAAATTGTTGAAACCGCTCGAGCGCCGCCTCCACGCGGTCTATGGCACAGCCAAGAGTATTGGCAACCGGGGCTAATTCACCGGCGATGTAACCGGTCTCGTCGAGGGCTTCAATTAGGTGGACGCCGATTATCCGGTCAACCGGATCGCCGATCTCGATCGCCAACTGGCTGTATAAATGATCACGCAGGGAAGGTTTGCCGGAAAGGACCTCTTCCAGGTTGGGCACGGTTTCGTCGAACCCGCCGCCCCGGCCCCAGTTGGCGAAGGCGACGTTGGCAAACCCGCTGTCGACGTCGTTAATAACGGCGTCGCCGGGCGTGTCGGTGCTCCATTGATTGTCGTAATCCGTATCCAGGGCGCTGTCCTCGGGGATTTGGCGGTTTTGATCATCGCTGAAATCGATGCTCTCCAGGTCGGCGGATTCTTGCTCCGCGGGAACCCTGGGATCATCTTCCGACGCCGTCTCGCCGCTTTCCCCCTCGCTTTCTTCGCCGTCCCTTTCCAAGAGCGGGTTCCGCTCCAGTTCCTGCTCCACGTATTCAAGCAGTTCGATGTTGGAGAGTTGCAGCAATTTGATCGCCTGCTGCAATTGCGGCGTCATCACCAGCGATTGGCTCTGCCGCAGCTCCAGACGGGGAGTTAACGCCATGCCGGGTACCCGTTGGGTAGATGATTAAAGGCTGAACCGGTTGCCCAGATAAACGCGCCTGACATCCTCATTGCCCACAATATCCGAGGGGACGCCTTCCATCAGCATCATCCCGTCATGGATGATATAAGCGCGATCGATCACATCGAGCGTATCCCTGACATTGTGATCGGTGATCAAGACGCCTATGCCGCGGTCCTTCAAATGTACGACCAGATCGCGAATGTCGCCGACGGCTATGGGGTCAATGCCGGCGAATGGCTCGTCCAGGAGAATGAAGTTGGGGCTCGTGGCAAGTGCCCGGGCGATTTCGACGCGGCGGCGCTCGCCGCCCGAGAGCGCCAGAGCCGGGGCGCGGCGCAAATGGGTGATGGAAAACTCGGCCAAAAGCGCATCCAGCACCACTTCGCGCCTCTCATGGGACTTTTCCACCACCTCGAGGACGGCGCGGATGTTGTTTTCGACGGAAAGGCCGCGGAAGATGGAGGCTTCTTGCGGAAGGTATCCGATGCCCAGCCGCGCCCGTCGGTACATGGGCAAATCGGTGATGTCGTGACCATCCAAAATAACGCTGCCGTAGTCGGGCGGGATCAGGCCGGTGATCATATAAAAACAAGTGGTCTTGCCGGCCCCGTTGGGCCCCAAAAGCGCCACCACCTCGCCGCGTTGAATGTACAGGCTGATCCCGCGCACCACTTGGCGCTTTTTGAACCGCTTGCCTATGTTGTTGGCGTAAAGGCCACGGTTGTCGGCGACCAAACGCGGGCCGCCGCCGCCGCCAGCGCCGCCGTCAGGGGGGAAAGGATGTTCCAGTTGGCTTTCCATGGTTTCGGTTTAACACTTTATCCGGCACAAGTTTATTTTTCCTTTACATTACGCGGCATAATCAGGCCATGCACCCGTTTGCCACCGGCTTGCGAAGGCGAGCAGCTGTAAAGCGTGCTGATGCCCGTATTCAGGTTTATTTTGGCGCTGCAGCCATTAAGCCGGTTCGAACCGCGGATGATCGTAACCGATCCGGTGAGCGTGGCGATACCGCTTTTGACGTTATAGACGGAGCGGTCCGCCGTCACCTTTTCCCCGGCGGTTTCCAAGCGCACGTTTTCGAACGCCTCGATCCGGTGGACCTCGTTTTTGCCTTCGCTGGTTTTGCGGAAATACGCGACCAGCACGTTGGCCCGCAACTTTTTATTCTCACGCACCGCCAGCGCGTTGCCGCGGGCCACCGCCATTTGTTTCCGTTCCCAATATTCCAACTGCCTGTCGGCGGTGATTTCGTCTTTGCCGGCGACCAAGCGAACCCTGCCGCCGCTCAACACGAAAATGGCGTTATCGATATCGTAAACCCCTTTTTCGCCGTAGGCGGTTTCGGTGGGCGTAACAATGCGAACGTGGCCGACCGCGTCGAGCCGTTTGATTACCGTGTCGCCGCCATTATTTTCCTGGTAATGGGCGCGCAGCAGGTCGGCATGCACGGCGACGTCGCCGCGCATCGCGTAAGCGTTGCCGCGGGCCAGGAAAGTCATGTTGTTCTGCTGCCATTCGATGCCGTCATCGGCATAAATCTCAATGGCGGTCTCGGAATTTTGGGATGCGAAGTTGAGAATTTGCGCGGACGCCGGAGCGGCGGCGGAAAGGAAACCCTGCCCCAGCAGCGCCGCCAACAGGGCCCAGCCGATGATCCCCTTATCAGACATCATTGCACCGCATTTCCGAGTCCGGGATACAAAATCAGTTTCGACTTGCCGGTGAAATGAATGGTCCGGCTGGTTTTGATCAGGCGGAACCCCTCGGCCTTGAGAATGCCAAACGGTCCCTGGCCTTGGACCGGTTCGGTGCTGAAGGCAATGCCCTTGGTCAAGTCGATGTGGGCTTTCGTCGTCTGAAATTCGTAACCCGAATCATGAAACATATTGACCGCGCCGGCCAAATCCAGGGTTTTCGCCCGGCGGCCGTAGATGCCCGTCTCGGCGGTCAGGACCACCCAGGATCCGTCTTCCAAGGTGATGTCGGCCTTGGGCATCTCCAAGACCACGGCGGAATCCCCTTGCAACAGGTTTTTGGCCAAATCGGCGGTGACGGAATAGGTCTGCCTGTTATTATCGGTTCCGATGTAACGGGGATTAACCATGCTGGGGTCTTCCGATTCTTCCATTTTCAATGCGCTGAACCCGATTAGGAAACGGGCATCCTTGGCCTTCAGATGGGGCCAGACGACGACCATGACGATCATCAACGCCGCAAGGGAGGGAAGAAACAACTTCATCAAGCTGACGAATCGGCTGTAAGCGGGCGCGTGGTGGCGTTCCACGTCCGGCAAGGTGATTTTCGGACCGCCGGCGGGAACCGACTCGATGAGCGAAAATTCGTTCGCGGTCAGGGCTGGGTTGGTTGTCCGCATGCCTTCCCCTTGTCTCACGCCACGCCGGCGCGCAGGCAGTCGTGAATGTGGATGATGCCGGTGGGACGGCTGTCGACGACGACGAACAAGTTGGTGATGGCCCGCGAGTTCATAAGGCGTACCGCCTCGCTGGCCAGGGCGTCGGGCCGAATGGTC
Source organism: Rhodospirillaceae bacterium (assembly GCA_030623425.1). GTDB lineage: Bacteria > Pseudomonadota > Alphaproteobacteria > Rhodospirillales > 2-02-FULL-58-16. The sequence continues at coordinate 1,185 of JAUXMA010000136.1, read as the reverse complement.
TTGGCTCCTCGGGTCATGACGTCGGCGCTCTTGCGGGCGAGCAAGTCCGGACTCATGTGCCGGCGCAGGTCGCCGTCGGTAATGACTCCCTGAAGCAAGCCGTCGTCATCGACGATGCCGACGCAGCCTTTGCTCTTTTCCGTCATCACCACAAGGGCGTCGGACATCGGCGTCTCTCCTTTCACCAGCGGCAGCGCATCGCCAACGTGCATGATGTCGGAAACCTTCAACAATTTCCGTCCCAGCCTACCGCCGGGATGAAAAATATGGAACTTGTCCGGCGGGAATCCCTCGCGTTCAAGCAGCGCCACGGCAATGGCGTCGCCCAAGGCCAACATCACCGTCGATGAAGTGGTCGGCGTTAGGCCCATGGGGCAGGCCTCGGCGCAGGGCGGCAGGATCAAAGCCACGTTCGCCGCTTCGGCAAGGGCGCTGCCGGCGTCGCCGGTAATGGCGATCAAGGGAATATCAAAACGCTTGGCATAGGCCACCAAGTCGGCCATTTCCGCGGTTTCGCCCGAATTGGACAGGGCGATGATGGCGTCGCCCCCCTTGATCATGCCAAGATCGCCGTGGCTCGCTTCCGCCGGGTGGACGAAAAGAGCGGGGGTTCCGGTCGAAGCCAGGGTCGCCGCAATCTTGCGCGCGACATGGCCGCTTTTGCCCATGCCGGCGACCACCACGTGGCCGGTCAAACCTTGCAAAACGTCAAGGGCCTCGATGAAATTCCCGTCCAAGCCCTCGGCAAGGGCCTGCAACCCATCCACTTCCAAACCGAGAACCCGTTTGGCCGATTCCAGATCGGCATGGTCCGCGTCGATGTCCGAACGCATCATGGCTTTGGGAGAGGTCATCCGTTTGGGTCCTTAGCCGAGAGCCCAGCCATGGTCGCGGGAGTTCTCGCGAATGCCCCGCTGCCCGAATCGGTTGCCGAGGCCTGCCCCGTGCCGGCGGGGCCGGGTCGCGCCCTTTGTCCATCGCTGACGCAAGCTTATGCTCATTTTCTGCTAGCGTTAAAAGTCTTTTGAGATCAATTTGTTACCATACGCAGGCGAGCATGTTCCCACTCGGGCTTTTGAAAACATGCCAGAAACAATAATTCAAGAATGCAATAACCGTGCCTCCGGCTTCGCCGAAGTATGCGCTTGAGACATTGATTCGTCAACAGAATCAAACGGTTTAATG
>JAUXMA010000077.1 GCA_030623425.1 Rhodospirillaceae bacterium | reverse complement strand
CAAGTAGTCGATGGTCTCGCCGTCGATGGCGTATGCGGTGCAGACCTTCAGCTCGGGCATGCCGTCAAGGACGTCCGGCGTGGTCAAGGCGATGCCGTTAATGCCGTTGATTTTCACCGCTTGGCGGACGAGCACGGCGTCGAACCAGCCGCAACGGCGGGGTCGTCCCGTCACGGTGCCGAACTCGCGGCCCCGTTCGCCGATCATTCGTCCGGTTTCGTCGGCCAGTTCGGTGGGGAACGGACCGCCGCCGACGCGGGTGGTGTAGGCCTTGGTGATGCCCAGCACGTAATCGATAGCGCCCGGTCCCTGGCCGGAGCCGACCGCCGCTTGGCCGGCCACCGCGTTGGACGAGGTGACGAAAGGATAGGTGCCGTGATCGATGTCCAGCATGGTGCCCTGCGCGCCTTCGAAAAGGATGCGGTTGCCGGCGCGCCGGGCGGCGTCGAGGATTTTCCAAACGGGACCGGAGAAGGGAAGGATTTTGGGCGCGATCTCGTTCAGTTCGGCAATGAGGCCGTCGCGGTCGATCTCGGGCATGCCAAACCCCCGCAAAAGGGCGTTGTGGTGGAAGAGGAGCTTGTCGACTTTTTCCGGCAGAATCTCCGGTTCGCCCAGATCGCCGATGCGAATGGCGCGCCTTGCCACCTTATCCTCGTACGCGGGACCGATGCCCCGCCTGGTGGTGCCGATCCTGTTATTGCCCGCCGCCGTCTCCCGGGTCCGATCCAGGTTTCGGTGCAAAGCAAGAAGCAGTGGGGCGTTGTCGGCGATGTGGAGGGTTCGCGGGCTCACCTCGATGCCCCGCGAACGCATGGCGTCGATCTCCTCCATCAGCGCCCAGGGATCGACAACCACGCCATTGCCGATAATGGATAGTTTGCCCTCGCGCACGACGCCGGACGGCAGCAGGCTGAGCTTGAATGTCACCCCGTCGATGACCAGGGTATGGCCGGCGTTGTGGCCGCCTTGGAAACGCACCACCACATCGGCGCGTTCCGAGAGCCAGTCAACGATCTTACCCTTGCCTTCGTCGCCCCATTGGGTTCCGACGACCACGACATTGGCCATCCTGGCTGATCCCCCGGCTGTTTGCGGCAGTTCCCGAACAGGGCTCGTACTGTACTGGAGACCCCATATGCAAAGGCTCTAAGGCAGAGTGAAAGATTGTTTTTTGACGGTGCGGCCGAGGCTTTTCACCATCACCGGCACCATGGCCAAGGTCAGGCTCAGGCCGTCGTGGGATTCCAGGTCGGCAACGGTCCAGGCCTGCCACAAGCGTTTTCCATTACTCTTGGAATCGATACTGGCGTCCAGACGGTACTGGCTTTGGGTTACGATCGAGGTTCCACTGCGGCCCTTGTTGAGAACGCCGCCGCGGCTGCTGTCGTAAAGATTGATAAAGGCTTTCGCCTCCTCGCCGCCTTCCCGGCCGCCGCGGGCTTCCAGTTCCAGGACCGTTCGCCGGCCGATCGTCGACCAGGCGCCGATCTCGCCGCGATACTCAAAGGTCAGAACCAAGCCGGCTTCGCCGGATACCGTATAGCCATTCGTCCTTAAAGCCTTCTCGAATTCCCGTTGCAGAAGCAAATTGCTGTCGGAGTTGTCCAAAGGGCGCACGGCAATGGACAATCCTCGCGGCAGCGGCTTGAAGGCGATCGCGTTCAATACCCCCTTGCCGCCGCTCTCGACGTCTCCGTCCTGGGCATTGGCCGGCAGGCAAAACAAAAAAACCAAACAAACGAAGAGAACCGCCAAACGCTTCATCAGCCAACACCTTCCGATCAATCGATTAAAAAACAGCGGGTTTTTCCGGAAATTACCAGCACAGCCGGGGGCGAGAAAAAAAGGATGGGTTTTTATGGCAGGTCTGTCAATAACCGGTCGTCTAATATTGTGAAAAAACCTTGAATAACGGACGGCCATTCATGAGGCACGGCGCTTCAGCACGATCAAGGCTACCTCGCCTCGGCTGTTGAAACGTACGGGAGGAAACGAGACGCCGACGCCGGAGTTGGTGAAACCGATCATCCCGCCGCATCGCCAAAGGCCAGAGGCAAAAGCCCTGTTGTTGGCGAGCTTCCTGAATACCGGTCTGCCGCCGGGCAAGCAAATCTGGCCGCCGTGGGTGTGGCCGCCGAGGTAAAGGGCATAGCCGGCCCGGGCCGCCACATGGGCGATTTCCGGTGAGTGGACAAGGGCGATCTTGAAACCCCTGGGCGCTTCCGCCAGGATTTTTTCGGCCTCATCGGTGTGAAACCGGTAGACGTCATCGGTACCGGTCAAAACAATCCTGCCGCCGCCGCGCTCGATGGCCAGACTTTCATTGACCAGCACGCGGATGCCCAAACCCTCGAGCGGCGCCGCCATTCCGGCGCTGTCGTGGTTGCCCAGCGTGGCGACGATGCCATCGCGGGCCGATATCGCCGCCGTCATCCGGCGCATCGGCGGAATGCTCTCGTTCAGGGGACAGTCCAGGCGGTGCATGTAATCTCCGGTCAGCACGCAGAGGTCGACATCGATGTTGTCCAAGCGCCGCGCAAGCGCCGCCTCGATTCCCGCCAGGGTGTCGAAGTGGGGATCGCTGATGTGGAGGATGCGATAACCGTCGAAAGCTCGCGGCAGGCCGGCGAAGGAAAGTTCGATCTCCGTCGATTGGATGTCGAGGGCGTTCCTGACGCCGTCGCCGTAAAACCCGAAAACCTTCAGGAACCAGCCGAATAGATCCAGTTGCAGGCGATCCAACAGGAACCAGGGAGAGTTTCGACAGCGGCGATGGAAACGCGCTTCCCCGGCGGCGCGGGAGACCATCCATTGCCACCGCCGCGGCGACAACGTTGGCCCGGCGGCGCCGGCCGGCATGCCAACCATGTCAATAAAGTCAAAATTTCCATCCGGCCTGTTCAGCATGTTTCGGTCCCGTTCATTCGAGTTCCACCCTCAGCGGGCCCGCCGTCGCCGGCCAGGTCCCGTGTTCGACCGCCTTGCCTCCCTCGAACACCAGATACCCCATGCGTCCGTAATGGGGAAGGGGACGCAGCAGCGCCTCGAGGGCCGGAACGCCGTCGGCCGCCACCACCAGAAGCGGCCAACGGCCGCCGTGCCGGCCCGCCCACACCCGTGCCGTGCCGCGCCCATCAAGCCTATCGGGCGCCCCGGACAGCCTTGCTTTCGCCAGCAAGGCCATCACCTCGGCCGTCGTGCCGATCAAAAGCAGCGGCGCCGGCGGCGGGCGGAAAAGGAAGGCGTCCTCGAACCTGGGGGGTAAATCGAGAAGCCGCCTGGCCAGCCCGCGCCCCGCTTTTTGGCCCCGTTCGTCCGCCGCCAGGACGATGGTGACGGTGTCGGCCTTCAAGGTTACGTCCCTCAGGATCGGCGGCGCCTCGGCGGGGTCGAGGCGGCGGAAGATGTCGAAGTCCGGGTCGACCGCCAAGGCCAGGGGGCGGGATTCCGTTTCCAATTGATACCGGCTTTCGGGTCTGTCGAAACGAATATGAAACCTTTTTTCGCCGCTGGCGGTGGTGATGACGATCGGCACGTTCAAGGCGTAGACCGAAAGCGGCTGGGCGAGGGTGAGGGAAGTTCGGAAGCGACCTTGGGTCCGTTCCACCGCCACCGCTCCCAGTTGCAACTTCGCGGCGCCGGTTCTTTTCAGCCACTGGTCGAAAAATGCCGCCAGGTCCTTTCCCGACGCCGCCTCGAAGGCGTCTTGCAAACGATCCCAGCCGGCGGTGCTAAATCTGTTCTCCTTCCACAGCCGGCGGACACCGGCATCGAAAGTCTCGGTGCCCAGTCGCCGGCGCAGCATGTGAAAAAAGAAGGCCGTCTTGTTATAGCCGATGACCTGGGCGGCATCATGTGATTTGGCAACGAACGCCGTCACCGGCCGGTCGCGCTCGGCCGGCAGGGCGGCGAAATCCCTGAGCCAGTTCAGCCGCATCCGCCGGGCCTTTTGCGCCGACGTTTTTTGGCTGAAGGTGTAATCGGCCATGAATGTGGTCAGGCCCTCGGACCAGTTGCCGGCGGCGTAATCCACCCGGACGCCGTTGCCCCACCAGTTATGGAGGATTTCGTGGCCGAGCGAGGTGAAACGGATGAACGGCAATCCGAGAACCTTCTCGCCCATGTATGTCAGTCCCGGAAAGCCCAGGCCCACCGGCAACGGGCTGGAGACGATGTAAAAGGCGGAATAAGGATAGGCGCCGATCCAGCGGCGGTAAAAGCCGATATACTCGGCGGTGGATTGCAGATAGTCCGCCGCCAGGGATTGGATGCCGGGATGGAAGTAGGCGCGCAACAGAAGCCCGTCCAAGCGCCGTTCCCGGACCACGTAAGGTCCGGCCATCAACGTCAAGCCGGTGGCCGGGGATTCGGATTCGAAAACGGCGCGGTAACGGCCGGCGGCCGCCGTCTCATTGATCAGGCGGCCGGCAACCACCGCTTTTTGCGGCTCCGGCACCTCGACGGCGACGCGGTAGGTGAAGGTGGCGACTTCTGTGTCGGGATACCAGCCGCTGGCTGCCGGCAGATAGCTGCCTTCCGGTCCGGCGAGGGCTTCGAAGGATCGGGGACCGCGGGGCGGCTCCTTGGGCATGGCGGCGAGGCGGCCAAAATATTCGAAAAAGAGGTCGTGCTCGCCGTCGGCGCCCAAGTCGATCCGCCAATCGGCGCCCAGGCGGGCGGGCTCGGCTTTCCGTCCGTCGATGGCAAAGGCGGTGACGACGAAACGGGGCGCCAGGCGAAAGATCACCTGACCGCCGCCCCGCAAGCGTAACCGGTCGCTGACGGCAAGGTTGCGGCCCGCCGGGTCGAGACGCACCCGCATGTCGTGATGGAGGCTGGTCACTTCGGCGCCGGCCGGCGCCAGCCCGGCCGCCGCCCAGGCGAGGAAAAACCAAACCGCGCTTTTCATCGCCGTCATGGCGGCGGCGGGAATTTGGCGACGATGTCGATGGTTTCGCCGCCGCGCTTGACGCGGAGGGGCAACCACGTGCCGGGGGCTTGCCGGCGGATGATGGAAATCAGCTCGGCGGACTTGGCAATGGCCATCCCGGCGGCGGCGACGATGAGGTCGTCTTCCGCCAAGCCGGCCTTGGCGGCGATGCTGTCATCCAGCACCTTGCCGACGCGCACCCCGCCTTCGCCGGTGGTGACGAGAAGGCCGAGTTTCGGTTTCGGCGCTTGCGCCGAGGCGGCGTCGGCGGCGATGCCGAAAACGGCGTCGGCGATCTTGCCTCCGCCGGCGGTGCCAAGATCGGCGCAGGCGCGGCCGGCGTGCCAGGGCAGCAGGACGGCGGCATCCTCTATCCCCAGGTCGGCCAACTGATGGGGGATGCCGCCGCCGTACTCGAGGTGGCCGCGGCCGACGATGCCGACCACTAAAGGCCGGCCGCCGCCGCCGCGTGCCTCGGCCAGTTTCTCGGCCATGGCCCGGTCCCAGGTCAGCTGCGTCTCGACGAAACGGCGGAATTGGGGATCGTCGCGGCCGGGAAGCTTGCCGGACCGCGTTTCGTCGTGCTCGGCGAACACCCGCGCCAAGCTATCGATATAGTCCTCGCCGGCCGGCGCCGGGTCGCCGATGCCTTGGCGCTCGTCCTCGGGCACCGCTTGCCAGCCGTCGTTCCCGACCTTGTCGATCAAGCCGCGCTCGACGTTGAGCGCGATCATCGGGATGCGGTGCAGGCGGGCGAAATGAAACAGCGGCAGGTAGAGAGCGGGATCGAAACGCCAGATCTCGTTCCAGCGGGTTTTCTCGAGGAATTCCTTTTCGCCGATGGCGCCGCGGAGCCAGCCGTCGAGCACCGATTGGGCGCGGCGCGGAAAGGCCTCGAAACCCAGCACCATGTTGGGGTTTCGTCCGTGCAGGGCGGCGATGGTGTGGAGCTGCCAGCGGTGGTCCTCGGCGCTGGTGTGGGTCTCGCCCAAGAGGACCACCGGCCGCCGCGCCATGCCGGCGATGACGTCGTCCTGGGTGAGCAGGCTTGCCGTCGCCGGCGCCAGCCAGCGGCCCGCCGGAACGCAGGGCGTTTCCGCCGCGCCGGCGGCGGCCAGGGCCAAAAGCGGCCCGATGAGGGCGATCCGTTTCAGCATCGGCGACGGCGGTTCCTGGTTCGGCGGACACGAATGAGCATACGAAGGCTAGAGAATGCCCGAGATCGGCGGCAAACGAAAGCGCCGACGGCGAACCGGCGCCGCCTTGGCGGCGGACATTTTCCAAAACACTATTGAAAAATCATGTAAACCACATCAAAAGTTGCATAAACCTCCCATATGGGAGGTTTCGAGTTGTGGTTTCCAAGATACTGTCACGATAGGGAAGGCTGGGGACATCGGCATGGCGCATCGGCAAAAACTGGCCCAATGCGTTTTGGACCATTTTGCCATCGGGGTGATCCTGGTGGACAAGGGGGCCAAAGTGCTGCTGATGAACGGGGCGGCGCGGGATATTGTCGAGCGGGACGACGGCTTGGCGCTGGACCATGGGGGGAGTTGCCTGCGGGTCCAGTCGCCAGCCGCCGCCAGGAAGCTGAAAGAGTTCATCGCCGCCGCCGCGGAAAAAGGCAACCCGGGGAACCCGCTTTCCGAGGCCGCGATGGCGGTTCCCCGGCCGTCCCTGAAGCCGCCTTATCCCCTTTACGTTTCCCCGCTCCCGGAATGCTCCATTTGTAGCGCCCGCAAGGCGTCGGTGGCCGTTTTCGTCAGCGATCCCTGCCGGCGGCACGGCCTGTCGGCGGACATGATCTCCCGCCTTTACGGTCTGGCGCCGGCGGAAGCGAGGCTGGTCGCCGCCCTTGTCGCCGGCCGGACGCTGAAGGAGGCGGCGGCCGAAATCGGCACCACCGAGGGCACCGCGCGCACCACCCTCAAGCGGGTGTTCGCCAAGACCGGCACCCACAGCCAGACGGACCTGATCCGCCGCGTGCTGACGGGGCCGGCGGCGCTCGCCGGGTGGACGGCGGACTGAGGACGCCGAGATTTAGGCGGCAAGCATCCAGGAGGTTCGATGGTTTCGATCGCCGAGAAATCTTCCGGGAAACGGCCTGGCGACGCCGCTGGGCCGGTCTT
>JAUXMA010000253.1 GCA_030623425.1 Rhodospirillaceae bacterium | reverse complement strand
TCTTTTTCGACGGTGCATTGGAGGGGATGCTGATCTTTCCGCGCCATCTCCATCACTTGGTTGACCTTGGTTTCGGCGACCTCGTAAGTGAAAACCCCGCAAACGCCGACGCCGCGCTGGTGGACATGCAGCATGATCCGCATCGCCTCTTCATGACTCATGGCGAACAAGCGCTCAAGGATGTGGACGACGAAATCCATGGGCGTGTAATCGTCATTGAGCATCAACACCTTGTACAAGGACGGTTTTTTGGTTTTGGGCCGTGATTTGACGACGGTTCCGGTGGCCGGATTGTCGTCGTCGATTGGCTTGCCGGCACTCATCTCTTAACCATACCTAATTGTTTGTCAAGGCCATGTCGGGACCAGCCATGTATTCAATATATATATAACCCAATTTGCTTCGAAAAAGAACCCGGGGAGGGACAAAAGCATTAATTGACGCATATTTTCGCGGCGCTCGTTGGCCACAGCCGCGATCTTAAATCTGTGTCACCCGCGGCTTCCCTGGCCAATCACGGCGCGCCAGACGTTCGCCGCCGGCATGGTCCCGACCCATCCCCCTGGGCCAACCATGGCGGCGGAAATCGAGGCAGTGAGCAAGCTATGGCAAAACCAAAAGTAAAGGTTAAAGATTGACCATTTTGCCGCATCCGGCTATCATGGATTATAGCAGGCAGAATGCTATTTTTCCAGAAAGGAGAAATTCATGTCGGCAATTTCCATTGGGGGTGTGCCCAATCCCGCCGCCCCGAACGCTCCCCAACAGGTCCCTTTTCTTCAAGAGCAAGCGTTGCTGAATGCGGTCGTGCAAGCCGCGCAGGAGCAATCCGTGACCCAGCAATTGCAGGAGGCCGTGACCGATCGAACCGTCGTCGGAGAAACCGAAGGCGGCACCGAGGAACATCGCGGCCAAATCGTCGATACCGCGGCCTGAGCGAATTTTCTCCGTCAGAGAATACTCTAAGCGGATGGAATTATCGTGATGGACACCGACCTGAAAATTCAAGCGCCGGTGAAAACGACGCCAAGGGTTGCCGTGGTTCCCGGTTTGGCCCTGGCCAAGAAAGCAAACGAGCTTCAGCGGCAAGCTGTTGAACTAAACAAGGCGGAAGCCATGAAAGGGGATTCCGCCGAGCGGGCCGTGAGGGAAGACGCCAAAAAGGATGAGCCCACATCAAAGCTCGATGACAAAACCGATGCCGATGACATGCCGGCCGGGGGCAAGGATCCCTCGAAAGGCAAGTACGTAAACATCGATATTTAGGGTAATCCGCGGAAGCGGACGCTGGGATGGAAACAAAGGAGCCGCCTCCGGCGGTGCCCTTGCCTTGTCGTTCGCCGTCCCCTCTTGAAGCTATGACGAGTTACATTTTGCCACTCCACCGCGTGCTTGCCATAGACCAACACCGCGCCCCAGGGGAATAACAAAAGATGGGACGCCCCAGCCGGTGATACCGGCTTGCCGAACGCCGCCCGGAGCGGGCCGGCGCCGCTCGAACGGATAATGCGCGCCTACTCAAATATCATAGTAGAGGAAGAACTCGTAGGGATGAGGCCGCAGCCGGATCGCATCGACCTCGTTTTGGCGCTTGTAGGAAAGCCACATCTCGATGACGTCCCTGGTGAAGACGTCGCCTTTGAGCAGGAAGGCGTGGTCGGCTTCGAGCGCGTCCAAAGCCTCTTCCAACGATCCCGGAGTCGATTCGACCGCCGCCGCCTCTTGCGGCGGCAGGTCGTAGAGGTCCTTGTCGATGGGCTCGCCCGGGTCGATCCTGTTCTCGATTCCATCGAGGCCGGCCATCAGCATGGCGGCGAAAGCCAGATAACCGTTGCAGGACGGGTCGGGCGGGCGGAACTCGATGCGCTTGGTCCCCGGTTTGTTCGAGTACATGGGAATGCGGCAGCAGGCCGAGCGGTTGCGCTGGGAATGGACCAAGTTGATCGGCGCCTCGTAGCCGGGAACCAAACGGTGATAGGAATTGGTCGTCGGCGCGCAGATGGCGCACAGCGCCGGCGCGTGTTTGAGTAAGCCGCCGATGTAGTAGTGGCCGAGTTGGCTTAGGCCCGCGTAATCGGCATCGCTGAAGAACAGATTGTTGCCCCCCTTCCACAGGCTCTGGTGCACGTGCATGCCCGAGGCGTTGTCCTCGAACAGGGGTTTGGGCATGAATGTGGCCGTCATGCCGTAAGTGTTGGCGACGTTTTTGACCACGTATTTGTACATCATCAGGTTGTCGCCCATCCGCGTCAGGCTGGTAAAGCGCATGTCGATCTCGGCCTGGCCGGCGGTCGCCACCTCGTGGTGGTGAACCTCGGTCTCGATGCCGAGGTCCTCCATGGTGAGCACCATCTCGGTGCGGATGTCCTGCATGCTGTCGGTGGGCGGACAGGGAAAGTAGCCTTCCTTCGGGCGCGGCTTGTGGCCCAGATTGGGATCCTCCTCCTTGCCGGTATTCCAGCTTCCCTCGACCGAATCGACATAGTAGAAGCCGTGGTTGGTGCCCTGGCTGTAGCGCACGTCGTTGAAGACGAAAAATTCCGCTTCCGGCCCCCAAAAGCTGACATCGGCGATGCCGGTCGACTTGAGGTACGTTTCCGCCTTCTGGGCGATATAGCGGGCGTCGCGGCTGTACGCCTGGCCGGTGATCGGGTCGCGGATATTGCAGATCAGCACGAGCGTCGGCACCGCCGTGAAGGGATCGAGAAAGGCGCTCTCCGGGTCGGGGACGATCAGCATGTCGCTTTCATGGATCTCCTGGAAGCCGCGGATCGAAGATCCGTCGAAACCGATGCCTTCGCTGAAAGTATCGGCATCGAGGCAGCCTGACGGCAGCGAGAAATGTTGCCAGACCCCGGGAAGGTCGGTGAAACGGACGTCCACCATACGGACATCGTTATCCTTGATCGCTTTCTGAACATCTTCGGGCGTTTTGCAATTTAAAGACATGGCCGCGGTCCTTTATTCTATTAAATTCACCTGAATTCACCTGCCGAACGAAATGAATGGAACGATTTCATGCGCCGCCGCCGGGTTTGCGGCGGGACGGAACACTAGATGGCATCCGTGCCCTTTTCACCGGTGCGGATGCGGATGGCCTCGTCCACCGTCGAAATAAAAATCTTGCCGTCCCCGATCCGGTCCGTATGGGCCGCCTGTTGGATGACTTCGACCGCCCTCTCGACGAGACCGTCGTCGATGACCAGTTCGATCTTTACCTTGGGCAGGAAATCGACCACGTATTCGGCGCCGCGGTAAAGCTCGGTATGGCCTTTCTGGCGCCCGAACCCCTTGGCCTCGGTGACGGTCATTCCCTGCAGGCCGATCTCGTGCAAC
>JAUXMA010000273.1 GCA_030623425.1 Rhodospirillaceae bacterium | reverse complement strand
TCCGAAGTGGGTCTACGTGGGCCGGGCCAAGGACCTGGCCAAGGCCCTGCACGATCTCGCCGGCAACGATGAGATCATGGACAGGGAAATCCACGGCGGGTTGTTTGTCACTTGGTCGTTGGTCCGCGAGAAGTTCCAGGACGGCGTGGTCAGTTATCTGATCGAAAATTTGGAGATTCTGGTCGACAACCCGGAGGCACGGAGAAACAAAGACCTGCCCATCCCCGTCATCGTTCCTGGCAATTGAGAGCCTTTCATGGTTGCGGGGATTCGGCGCCGGGAAGCCCGCCCTTTCAAAGCTCACTCGACGGTGACGCTTTTCGCCAGATTCCTCGGCTGATCGACGTCGGTGCCCTTGATGACGGCGGTGTGGTAGGCCAAAAGCTGCACCGGGATGGCGTAGAGGATCGGCGCGACGAAAGCATCGACCTCGGGCAGGACGATGGTGGCGGCGGCAAGATCGCCCAGCTTCTCCGCCCCCTTGGCGTCGCTGAGAAAGATCACCCGGCCGTTACGCGCGATGACCTCGCGCATGTTCGAAGCCGTTTTTTCGAACAGCTCGTCGGTCGGCGCGATGACGATCACCGGCACCGTCTCGTCGATCAGGGCGATGGGGCCGTGCTTCATCTCGCCGGCGGCGTGGCCCTCGGCGTGGATGTAGGAAATCTCTTTCAGCTTCAGCGCCCCTTCGAGGGCGATGGGATAGCTGGTGCCGCGTCCCAGATAGAGCACGCCTTTGGCCTCCGCCACCTCGCGGGCGAGCTGGCGCAGGCGTTCGTCGTGATTGAGTACCTCGGCGGCCTTGGCCGGGACCTCGGTCAGGGCACCGACCAGCCCGGCCTCGGTTGCCTGGTCGATGGCGCCTCGGCTGCGCGCGAAGGCGATGGCGAGGCAGGCCAGGACCGTCAACTGGGTGGTGAAGGACTTGGTCGAGGCAACGCCGACCTCGGGCCCGGCGTAGGTTTTCAGCACGGCGTCCGAAGCGCGGGCGATGGAGGATTCCGGCACGTTGACGATGGAAAGGATTTTCTGCCCCCGCGCCTTGGCGTGGCGCAACGCCGCCAGGGTGTCCGCCGTCTCGCCGGACTGGGAAATAAACAGCGCCATTCCATCGGCCGGCAAAACCGGTTGCCGGTAGCGGAATTCGGAAGCGATGTCGGCGTCGACGGGAAGACGGGCGATGGTTTCGAACCAATATTTGGCGACCAGGCTGGCGTAAAAGGACGTGCCGCAGGCGATGATGGTCAGCCTCGAGATGCCGGCGGCGTCGAAGGAAAGCTCGGGCAGGGTGACCGAGCGGGCGGCGGGATTGACGAAGCCGTGCAAGGTGTCGCCGATGACCTGCGGCTGCTCGTAGATTTCCTTGAGCATGAAGTGGCGGTAGCCGCCCTTGCCGATGGTGGCGCCGCTGAGCGCCGTCAGCTTGACCGACCGCTCCACCCGGCCGCCGGCGGCGTCATGGACGGTGGCGCCGGCGCCGGTAATCACCGCCTGGTCGCCGTCGTCCAGGTACATGACCTTGCTGGTCAACGGCGCCAGCGCCAGGGCGTCGGAGGCCAAGTACATCTCGCCGCCGCCGAAACCGATGGCCAGCGGGCTGCCGCGTCTGGCGCCGATCATCAGGTCGTGTTGGCCGGCGAAAACGATGCCCAGGGCGAAGGCTCCTTGCAGGCGCCGCAAGGCGGCCGCGGTCGCCGCCTCGGGTCCCAAGCCTTCCTCCAGATAGCGGGTGATCAGGTGAACGACCACCTCCGTGTCCGTATCCGAGGCCAGGCGGCGGCCGCTGGCCTCCAGATCGTCGCGCAATTCCTGAAAATTCTCGATGATGCCGTTGTGGACCACCGCCGCCTTGTCGGTGGCGTGGGGATGGGCGTTTTTCTCGTTCGGCACTCCGTGGGTGGCCCAACGGGTGTGGCCGATGCCGATGCGCCCGCTGACCGGCTGGCGTTCGAGCAGGTCTTGCAAGTTGGCAAGCTTGCCCTCGGCGCGGCGGCACTCGATGCCGCCATCGACCAGGGTGGCGACGCCGGCGGAATCGTAGCCGCGGTATTCGAGTCTCTTGAGGGCCTCCATCAGCAGCGGCGTCACCTCGCTTTTGCCGATAATGCCGATGATGCCGCACATTCGCCTAGTGCTCCGTTTTTTTCGTTCCTGGCTTGTTGGCCGCCCGCCGGCGCTGGCGGTAGCGTTTGCCGCCGTCCTTGATGTTCTTTTGTCCGGCGCGGGTCAAGGCCAGGGCGTTCGCCTCGACGTCCTCGGAGATGACGCTGCCGGCGCCGACGATGGCGCCGTCGCCGATTTTCACCGGCGCCACCAGCGCCGTGTTGGAACCGATGAAAACGCCGGCGCCGATGTCGGTGTGGCTCTTCGAAAAGCCGTCGTAGTTGCAGGTGATGGTGCCGGCGCCGACGTTGGCCTTGGCTCCCACCCGGGCGTCGCCGATGTAAGTCAAATGGTTGATTTTGGCGCCGCTTTCGATGGCGGCGTTTTTGATCTCGACGAAGTTGCCGATATGGGCGTCTTCGGCGATATCGGCGCCCGGACGCAGGCGGGCAAAGGGGCCGACGACGGCGCCGGCGGCGATGGAAGTGCCCTCGATATGGCAAAACGGGCGGATTTCGGCTTTGTCTCCGACGCTGACGCCGGGTCCGAAGACAACGCCCGGGCCGATGGTGACATCCTTGCCGAGGCGGGTGTCGTGACTGAAGTAAACGCTGCTGGGATCGATCAGGGTGGCGCCGCCCAGCATGGCTTGGCCGCGCCGGCGGCGTTGCACGATCGCCTCGGCGGCGGCGAGATCGGCGCGGGTGTCGATGCCGATCAGCTCATCCCCGTCGCCCTCGACGACGGCACAGGCAAAGCCGTCGGCACGGGCGGCGGCGACAATGTCGGTCAGATAGTACTCGCCGGCGGCGTTGTCCTTGCCGAGCTTCTCGAGGAGCGGGAAAAGGCGCTTGCCGTCGACGACGATGACGCCGGAATTGCAAAAATAAACTGCCAGTTGCTCAGGACTCGCGTCCCCGGCCTCGATAATGGCCTCCAGCGTTCCGTCCGGAGCGAGGATCAAACGGCCGTAACGGCCGGGCTCGGCGGGGCAAAACCCGAGGACGGCAACGGCCGGATCGAGGG
>JAUXMA010000140.1 GCA_030623425.1 Rhodospirillaceae bacterium | reverse complement strand
TAACCGCCAGTGCAAGCCAGAGCGAAATTGACGCTTGTATAGAGGCCGGCATGAATGATTGCTTTACCAAGCCGGTGGAGGCGGTGAAGCTGAGATCGTTATTGGAAAACCTGGGCAGTGGAAATAAATCACCTTCGCCCGCGCCAACCCCATCAATCGACGATGGAGACCAGATATCAATAAATCCAGACCAGCCCCCCATCGATCTTGGGCGCTTGTCCACAATCATTGGCGATGATGATGAGGATGAGTTGTTCTTTTTGCTCAATATCTTCAATAATGAATTCCCGAAGCTGCTTGGAAACCTGGAAATGGCGATCCAGGAACGCGACGCCCGGTCCGTGCACGACTGCGCTCATGCCGCGAAGGGGGCCGCCCTGAACGCCGGCGCGCTTGTGCTATCCGGAATTCTGAAGAAAATAGAAGCTGATGCCCACCTGGAAAACTGGGACGAAACGAAAGAGCGGACGGGCGCGGTTAAATCCGAGCATGCCCGGATTGTCCGTTTCTGCAATGACCGCCAATAGAGGGCTGGAGCTTAGGTTGACATGGCTTCCGACATCCTGAAGGGACTTACCATACTTCTCGTCGATGACGAGAGGTACAGCCTGCAGGTTTTTGGCAGGGCCCTTTCGGATATGGGAAGTCCGGAGATTCTCTTCGCTGAAAACGGCGCCGAAGCCTTAAGCGTATTGAGCACCTGCGGCAAAAAAATCGATATGATCATTTCCGACTTCAATATGCCGACCGTTCACGGTCTGCAACTGCTTAAGGCCGTGCGGGTCGGTGTGAAAGACATCGACCGCGCAACACCCTTTGCCATGTTGACCGGATATTCGGACAAGAGGTTGGTGGATATGGCGCTGGCCCTGGACGTCAACGGATTTTTGATAAAACCGGCATCCAAGGAAGCTTTGAGCAAGCGTCTTGCCAAGCTGTTGGCACAAACTGAGTCCGACCTGTGGCTGAAAGAGGTGAAAAATTACATAGCCATCGATGTCGATGGGGCGCTTAACGAAATAGCCAAGCCTGATGTTGAACCTGAAAGGGTACGCGGCTTTCAGTTGATGTCAAAAAATAAAGCGCTTTTCCGCAGGTCCGGTGCGTCTAAAGGCAAAACCATAGCGTCTAAAGGCAAAACTGTAGGAGTGGAGGCTAGGGGGCTCCCGGACAATTCCGGCGACGATCGGGCTCCGCAACAACGTCCTCAACTGAAGGGGCGATTGTGCGCGCTTGGCGAATTGCCGGAGAACTCGATCCTTGCCCGCGACGTTTATACGGGGGACGGCAGGTTGTTCGTACACGCTGGAACCGAACTGACACCCCGGATTGTTTCAATCCTCGACGATCTATACGACCTGGACCATCCGGTGAAGGAAATCTGGATCGCCATTTAGCTCCGTTATTGTTGCGGCGCGGCCAAACGCCGTTAATTCGATCCGAGCACGCGGACGTTGGGGGTCTTCGTCTCGTTATCCGGTTTGCCCGATCCGGCGAACGCTCATTTTGAACCTGCATCAGTCCGGCCCTGAGGTCCGTAAAGGGTCCAGGCTGTGTAAAAACGCGGCGCATTGAAAATTTTTGACCACCCGCGTTTTCACACAACCTGGGTCACAAGCGACACTCCGAAGCGCAACCTCCAAAGGTCCGTAATGAGGCAATAAGCAGACCCTCGGTTTATAAGTACACACCCCAGATTCTATCCCTTTAACAGCGGTAGCATAGTCAAGGCATCGGCTATGGCCGGCGCGCCCGATACCCGGAAGCCATCTTCCGCCAACGCCAGCGCCGTTTCCCGTTCCCCCTTGTCGGCGCCGTGGCCGGTGAGGACATGCACCCCCCCGGCGAGCCCGGCGTTCTTTCCAGCCATCAGATCGCTGGCCCGGTCGCCAACGATCCACGAGACGGCAAGGTCGAGGCCAAGCCTGTCGGCGGCGGCCAGCAACATGCCCGGATTGGGCTTGCGCGCCGGATGGTCCGGGTGGTCGTGGGGAGGGCTGCCTTGGCGATGATGCGGACAGGCGAAAACGCCGTTGACGAAGGCTCCAGCCGCCGCCAGTTCATCGTCAATCTTCTTTTCGACGGCGATGAACTCATCCCAGCCGTAAAGCCCGCGGGCGATGCCGGCCTGGTTGGTGACGATGACCACGGGGACGCCCAAGCGGTTGGCCTGGGCGATGACTTGGGCGGCGCCGGGGATCAGCCGGACATCGCCGGGCCTGTGCAGGTAATCGACTTCCTCGACGACGGCGCCGTCGCGGTCGAGAAACAGGCCGGCCCGCCGGTGCGCTCCCTCGGGTCGGTTGAGGATCCGGGACCACACCCCGTCGGCGCCGATCGATGCTCCCGCCGGCAGGTCCATGGCTGGCCCGTGGCCGGTGAACGTCAACGGTCTTGCCTTGGGTTGACGGCGTCCATGGCGTTGTCGTCCGGAGCGGCGGGGTCCAGCACGGTGTTCCGGGGCGGGGCGCTGTCGTCTGGCCGCGGGTAATCGAGAGTGTTGTGAAGGCCGCGGCTTTCCCGGCGCTTGAGTGCCGAGCGGATGATGAGACTGGCGACCAGAGCCAGGTTTCTCAGCTCCAAAAGGTCGTTGGTGATACGGAAGTTGCCGTAGTATTCGGCGATTTCCGCGAGCAGCAGGTCGACGCGCCGCTTGGCTCGCTGAAGGCGCTTGGTGGTGCGCACGATGCCGACGTAGTCCCACATGAAACGGCGCAGTTCGTCCCAGTTGTGGGAGACAACGACTTCCTCGTCGGAATCCTCCACCCAGCTTTCGTCCCAAGGCCGCAAGTCCGGCGGATCGGCAATTTCCGGCAGCCGCCGGACAATGTCCCGGCCGGCGGCCGAGGACATCACCAGGCATTCCAGCAACGAGTTGCTGGCGATGCGGTTGGCGCCGTGCAGTCCGGTCCAGGCGACCTCGCCGACGGCGTAAAGTCCTTCTATGTCCGTGCGCCCGTCGATGTCCGTGGTGACGCCGCCGCATGTGTAGTGGGCGGCGGGGACCACGGGTACCGGCTCGTTGGCCATGTCGAATCCGAATTGCCGGCAGCGCTCGTAAACCGTCGGGAAATGGCTCTTGATGAAACCGGCGGACCTGTGGCTGATGTCGAGATAAACGCAGTCGATGCCGAGGCGTTTCATTTCGTAGTCGATGGCGCGGGCGACGATGTCCCGGGTGGCGAGTTCCCCGCCCTTGTCGAAATCGTCCATGAAACGGGTTCCATCGGGCAGCAGAAGCTTGCCCCCTTCGCCCCTGACCGCTTCGGTGACGAGGAAGGATTTGGCGTCCGGATGATAGAGACAGGTCGGGTGGAACTGGATGAACTCCATATTCGCCACCCGGCACCCGGTCCGCCAGGCGAGGGCGATGCCGTCGCCGGTGGAGACGTCGGGATTGCTCGTGTAAAGGTAGACCTTGCTGGCGCCGCCCGTCGCCAGAACGACGGCGCGGGCGGCATAGGCTTCGACTTTTCCCCGCCGCCCGTCGAGGGCGTAGACGCCGACGCAACGACCGCCGTCCTTTTGCCGGTCGCGGATGAGGTCGATGGCGTTGTGGTGTTCCAGCAAGGTGACGCCGGCCAGGGAACGGGCTTGCTCGATCAACGTCGTTTCGACGGCCTTGCCGGTGGCGTCGGCGGCGTGAACGATGCGGCGGTGGCTGTGTCCGCCTTCGCGGGTCAAGTGGAAGTTTCGGCCGCCGGCGGTGTCGCTCCGGCGACTGAATCCGACTCCCAGCCCGGCCAGCCGGTGGATCGCTTTGGCGCCGTTCTCGACCACGAAACGGACCACTTCCTCGTCGCAGAGACCGGCTCCCGCGTTCAACGTGTCCTGGATATGGGATTCGAAGGAATCCTTTTCATCGAGGACGGCGGCGATGCCGCCTTGGGCGTAGTAGGTGCTGTTCTCCTCGAGCGGCCCTTTCGACAACACCGCGACGGACGCGTGGGGAGCCACTTCCAGCGTCAAACCAAGGCCGGCGGCGCCGCTGCCGATGACGATAACGTCAAAAATTCGTTTCCGATCCATGCGCCCGGCCTTTCCGTTACGCCGAGAGGGAAGCTGCCGTTGTCGACGGCCCGGGTCAACCGGAAACCGTCCTTTGCCGCGAATTTTCCGCGTTGATCGTCGGCCGGGTATCTGGAAAGATGACTCTATCGATCACCGCTGTCGGTTCCGTTTTCTTGAAATTCAGGTGGTGATACCAAGGATCGACGTCTTGCCCGTCATCAACCGCATCGCCGAATTCCACGCCGACATGACCGCCTGGCGGCGGCGCCTGCACGCCCATCCCGAGACCGCTTTCGAGGAACGCCGCACCGCCGACTTCGTCGCCGCCAAGCTTGGCGAATTCGGCGTCGAGGTCGACCGCGGGCTGGCCGTGACCGGCGTCGTCGGAACGATCGAGGGCGGCAATGGGCCGGCCATCGGCCTGCGCGCCGATATGGACGCGCTTTTCGTTTCCGAGGCCAATGATTTTGCCCACGCATCCGCAGTCGGCGGCAAGATGCACGCCTGCGGCCACGACGGCCACGCCGTCATGCTCTTGGGCGCCGCCCGCTATCTGGCCGAAACCCGCCGCTTCAAGGGGACGGTGCGTTTCATCTTCCAGCCGGCCGAGGAGAACGAAGGCGGCGGCCGGGTGATGGTCGAAGACGGGCTTTTCGACAAGTTCCCCGTCGACGGCGTCTATGGAATGCACAACTGGCCGGGGTTGCCCGTCGGCCGGTTCGCCTTGCGTGCCGGCGCCATGAAGGCCGCCTGCGACATCTTCGAGATCACCGTCACGGGCAGGGGGGTGCACGCCGCCATGCCGCATTTGGGCGCCGATCCCATCCCGGCGGCCTGCGAGATGGTCTCGGCCTTCCAGACCATCGTCAGCCGCGCCGCCAATCCGGTCGATTCGGCGGTGCTCACGGTGACCCGGTTTCGGGCCGGCGAGACCACCAACGTGATCCCGGATGTGGCGGTGCTTGGCGGCACCACGCGCTCGTTCCTAGAGGCGACGCGCGACATGATCGAGGCAAGGATGCGGCTGATCGCCGATCACGTCGCCGCCGCCCACGGCGTCGCCGCCGAGGTCCAATACGAGCGCCGCTATCCATCGCTGGTCAACCATCGGAAGGAAGCCGAAACCGCCGCCGCCGCTGCCGCCGCCGTGGTCGGCGCCGACAACGTCGACGCCGACGCTCCGCCCAACATGGGCGCCGAGGACTTCGCCTACATGCTGGAGCGCGTCCCCGGCTGCTACGTCCTGATCGGCGCCGGCGAAAGCTCGCCGCCGCTGCACGCCTCGACGTTCGACTTCAACGACGAGATATTGGCGATCGGCGCCAGCTACTGGGCGAGGCTGGTGGAGACGGTGCTGGGGGTGCCGGCTAAACTTGAAATGCTCTAAGGTGTGTACTCATGAACCGAGGGTCCGCTTACGGCTGCATTACGGACCTTTGGAGAGCCCGCTACGGAGTGCCGCTTATGACCCAGGCTGTGTGAAAACGCGGGTGGTCAAAAATTTTTGGAATAAAGATTCAAAATCCAAG
>JAUXMA010000083.1 GCA_030623425.1 Rhodospirillaceae bacterium | reverse complement strand
TTCCCAAGGTGGATCTGATCGGTCCCGGCAATTGCCCGCACTGCGGCTCGCCGCTGGAGCCCAGGAATCCCATCGCCGCCCTGGAAGAGGACTAAAACCCGGACGCCGGCGTCTGGGGGAGCCTAGTGGCCCGCGTCAGCCAAATTGCACCCCTATGATCGCTTTTCCCGTTTCCTCGGTAGGCTTGAGGGGAACCGTGGCGCCAGTGGCGCCAGGGTGCCCCTCAAGCCTACCGTGGGGACGGGAAAAGCGATCGTAGGGGTGCAATTTGGCTGACGCGGGCCACTAGGCCCCGCCCGGCCGTAAATCACCGCCGGTGGTAGGGATGGCCCGAAAGGATGCACTGGGCGCGGTAGATTTGTTCAGCCAGGAGCCCGCGCACCAGCAGGTGGGGCCAGGTCATGGGGCCGAGGGAGAGAACCAAGTCGGCGCCTGCTTTCATTGATTCGTCCAAGCCTTGCGGGCCGCCGATGAGAAAAGCCAGGTCGCGCCGGCCCTCGTCCCGCCAAGCGCCGATCCGATTCGCCAAGGCGGCGCTGGAAAGCGCTTGGCCCCGTTCGTCCAGGGCGACGATCACCGCCCCTCGCGGCGCCGCGCCCAACAGCAGTTCGGCCTCGCGTTTCCTGAGCTTGCCGGCCGGAAGCCGACGCTTTTCCTCCACCTCCTTGAGGCGAAAAGGAAAAGTTACGCGGCCTGCGTAATGTTCAAAAAGGGCGCGTTCGGGCCCGGCTTTCAGACGGCCGGCGGCGGCGATGAGAATACGCATGGGACTCGGCGCGGGGGATCGTTCAAGCCATCATTTCCACCGCCATTCCGGAACCCTTCCGGGAAGCGGGGACGGGCGCCCCCCACATCTTTTCCAGGCAATAGAATTCCCGGACCTCGGGCCTGAAAAGATGGACCACGACATCCCCCGCGTCGATCAGCACCCAGTCGCACCGCGCCGCGCCCTCGACGGAAACCCCGTCGAGTCCGCTGGCTTTCATTTTTACCCGGAGATGTTCGGTCATGGCGCCGACTTGACGGCGTGACGCGCCGCTGGCGATGACCATGAAGTCGGCGATGTCGGTCTTACTTGCGATATCGATGACGGTGACTTCCATTGCCTTGTCGCCATCGAGGGACTTTTCCACCAGTTTCAGCAGCTTCGCCGCCGACGGTGGTGTTTGTTTTGATCGTGGTATGGCTTGCTCCTCCTTAACTCGTTTGACCATATCCGCGCTCTTCGCGGCGAGCGCGGATCTGCGTCGCCGAGGCGGCGTGAAGGCGCTCGCGCAGGAACACCCAGGCCGGCGGTCGCATCACCACCAAGTCGCCCGCCCGGGACGCTCTCACCCGGGCCCTGGCGAAACGCCGCGCCGCCTTCGCCGTCAACGCCCTCAAACAATAGGAGGGCCTGGCGAAAACCGCAATGGGAAGCAAGCGAAACATGCGCCGCCAGTTCTTCCACCGGTGCGCCTGGATCAGGTTGTCGGCGCCCATGATCCAGACGAACCGGTCATCGGGAAATTTCGCGAACAGGCTCTCAAGGGTATCGACGGCGTAGCGGGTGCCGAGTCTCCGTTCGATGTCGGTGGCCTTGATGCGGGGGCCGGTGGCGAGCTTGCGCGCCGCCGCCAGCCGGGCCTGAAAAGGCGCCATGCCGGCGGACGGCTTCAACGGATTCTGCGGCGAGACCAGCCACCAGACCTCGTCCAGCCGCAACCGCTCCAAGGCCCGCTCGCTGACGTGAAGGTGTCCGCCATGGGCGGGGTTGAACGAACCGCCGAGAAGACCGATTCGACGCCCCGCCGGCGAACGCCTCAGGGCCGGCACTGCCCGGTCCCGCGGACCACGTA
Organism: Rhodospirillaceae bacterium; assembly: GCA_030623425.1. Classification (GTDB taxonomy): domain Bacteria; phylum Pseudomonadota; class Alphaproteobacteria; order Rhodospirillales; family 2-02-FULL-58-16. Next base: position 4,998 of record JAUXMA010000083.1, on the reverse strand, counting down.
CTTGAAGCTGGTCAATTGCTCGACGCCGACGGGACCGCGGGCGTGCAGCTTGCCGGTGGAGATGCCGATCTCGGCGCCCATGCCGAATTCGCCGCCGTCGGCGAACTGGGTCGAGGCGTTGGCCATGACGATGGCGCTGTCGACCCGCCCGAGAAACTCTTCGGCGGCGGCTCCGTCTTCGGTGATGATGGCGTCGGTATGCCGCGAGGAGTGCCGGGCGATGTGATCGACGGCGCCTTCGATGCCGTCGACGACGGCGACCGAGATGACGGCGTCCAGATACTCGGTGTCCCAATCCTCGTCCGTCGCCGCGACCACCCGTTGATCGATGGCGCGGGCCGCCTCGTCGCCGCGCACCTCGCAGCCGGCCTCGATCAGGTCGCCGACGATGGGCGGCAGCATCGCCGCCGCCGCCCCCTTGTCGACCAGCAACGTCTCGGTGGCGCCGCAAATGCCGGGGCGCCGCATTTTGGCGTTGACGACCACTTTCCGCGCCGTCGGCAAGTCGGCGGCGGCGTCGACGTAAGTGTGGCAGATGCCTTCCAGGTGCTTGAAAAGGGGCACCTTGCTGTCGGCGCTGACGCGGGCGATCAGCGATTTGCCGCCGCGCGGCACGATGACGTCGATGAAATCGGTCATCGACCACATTTCGCCGACGGCGGCGCGGTCGCGGGTCGGCACCAATTGGATGGCCCGGGCGGGCAGGTTCGCCGCGGCGAGCCCATGGCTGAGCGAATCGATGATCGCCGCCGACGAATGGAAACTCTCGGAGCCGCAGCGTAAAATGACGGCGTTGCCTGATTTGAGACACAAGGCGCCGGCGTCGGCGGTGACATTGGGCCGGGATTCGTAAATGACGCCGATGACGCCGAGCGGCACCCTCACCCGGCTGATGCGGAGCCCGTTGGGACGGTCCCACTCGGCCATCACCTCGCCTACCGGATCGGCCAGCTTGGCGATGGCCTCGAGGCCCGAAGCCATGGCTTCGATGCGCTCATCGTCGAGGGCCAGGCGGTCGAGCATGGCCTTGGTGAGGCCCTTTTGCTCCCCCGCCGCCATGTCCTTGCCGTTGGCGGCGATGATCCGGCGGCGGCGATCCCGCAAGGCGGCCGCGCAACGCCGCAAGGCATCGTCCTTGCTTTCAGTCGAGGCGCCGGCCAAAACCGCCGCCGCCGCCTTGGCTTCGGCGCCGATGCGGCGCATAAGGGCCGGAATATCCTCGCTCCGGACAGCGGAATCGTCAGCGGTCATGACAGCACCAGATCGTCGCGGTGGATCATTTCGTCGCGCCCACGATAGCCGAGAAGGCTTTCGATTTCACCGCTTTTATGGCCCATGATCCGGCGCGCGTCGGCGGCCGAATAGGCCGAAAGCCCGCAGCCGATTTTGCGGCCGTCGCCGGCTTTGACGATGACCGCGTCGCCACGCTTAAAAGCGCCCTCGACTTCGGTGACGCCCGCCGGCAACAGACTTTTCCCGTGCCCGAGAGCTTTCATCGCCCCGTTGTCGATGGTGATGGCGCCGGCCGGCCTGAGGATGCCGGCGATCCAATGTTTGCGCGCCGCGCGCGGGTTGGCCCGAGGCAGGAACCAAGTGCAGCGCGCCCCCTCTTCGATGGCCCGCAAGGGATGTAACGGCTTGCCGTCGGCGACCACCGTGGCGCAACCGGCGGCGACGGCGCTCTTGGCGGCGGCGATTTTGGTGATCATGCCGCCGCTGCCGTAATCGCTCCGGGTCGAACCCGCCATCGCCTCGATCTCCGGGGTAATTTGGTCGATGACGGGGATATGCCGGGCGCCGGGCTGTCGACGGGGATCGGCGCTGTAAAACCCGTCGATATCGGAAAGAAGAACCAGGACATCGGCGCTGATCATGGCGGCGACCAGGCCGGCCAGGCGGTCGTTTTCGCCGAACCGGATCTCGTCGGTGGCAACGGTGTCGTTCTCGTTGATCAGCGGCACCGCGCCAAGACGCAGCAATGTCGAGAGCGTGTTGCGGGCGTTCAGGTAGCGGCGCCGGTTTTCGCTGTCGTCCAATGTCAGAAGGACCTGCGCGACGGTCATGCCGTGGCGCCCCAGCACCTCTTCGTAGGCATGCGCCAGGCGCACCATGCCGGTGGCCGCCGCCGCTTGTTTCTCTTCGAGCTTGAGATCGCCGCCGGAAAATCGCAAGTGCCTTCGGCCGATGGCGATGGCGCCCGACGAGACGATGATGACATCCTGCTCGCGTCTCTGGCATCGGGCCAGGTCGGCGGCCAGGGCCTCCAGCCATCGCCGGTGAAGGGTGCCCCGCTCGGCGTCGACGAGCAAGGCCGATCCGATCTTGACGATGATGCGGCGCCCGGCCTCCAGGCTGGGAGTATGCTGTCTTGCGGTCATGGCACGTAGGCCTGGCTCTTTCGGCGGCCGGCGTCGGCCCGTTCATTGATGGCGGCCAGGACGGCGCGCAACATGCCCTTTACACCGGTTTTGGCGACGCCGGAGATGGTCAAAACGGTCTGGCCGGAAACGCCGGCCAAGGCGGCGCGCTTGCTTTCCGTCTCCTCGGAACTTAACGCATCGCACTTGTTGAGGGCGACGATTTCCGGTTTTTCCTCGAGACCGGCGCCGTAAGCCCGCAACTCCCGGCGCACGTTCCGGTAGGCGGCGATGACGTCGCCGTCGGTGCCATCGACAAGATGCAGCAACACCCGGCAGCGCTCGACATGGCCGAGAAAGCGGGAACCCAGTCCCGCCCCCGCGCTGGCGCCCTCGATGAGACCGGGAATGTCGGCCAGCACGAACTCGTCCTCGTCGACTTGGACGACGCCGAGATTGGGATGAAGGGTGGTGAACGGATAGGCGGCGATTTTCGGCCGGGCGCGGGTGACGGCGGCAAGCAAGGTGGATTTGCCGGCGTTGGGCATGCCGACCATGCCGGCATCGGCGATCAGTTTCAGGCGCAACCACAGCCACCGTTGCTCGCCGCTCCGGCCGGGATCGGCGCGGCGGGGGGCTTGGTTGGTCGAGGATTTGTAATGAGTGTTTCCGAAACCGCCGTCGCCGCCCTTGGCCAGGACCACGCGCTGGCCCAGGGCGGTCAGATCGGCGATCGGGATGTTGCCGTCGTCGGCCAGGATCTGGGTGCCGACGGGAACCTTCAACAGCACGTCCTCGCCGTCGGCGCCGGTGCGGTCGCGGCCGGAACCGTTGTCGCCGCGCTTGGCCTTGAAATGCTGTTGGTAGCGGAAATCTATCAGCGTGTTGAGGGCGTCCTCGCAAACGGCGACGACGTCGCCGCCGCCGCCGCCGTCGCCGCCGTCGGGACCGCCGAAGGGGATATTTTTTTGGCGCCGGAAAGAGACGCAGCCGTTGCCGCCGTCGCCGCTTGTTACGTGAATTTTCGCTTCGTCGAGGAATTTCATCGCCGGCTCCGAATCAAAAAGGGGAATGGCCGGCCATTCCCCCGCTGAGAGCACAGTGGCCAGACGGTAATCGGGCCTAGGCGGACGGCTCCACCGCCACGAAAACCCGCCCGGCCGCTTTGCGCCGGAACCTGACCTGGCCTTCGACGCGGGCGAAAATCGTATGGTCCTTGCCGATGCCGACGCCGTTGCCGGGATGGAACTTGGTGCCGCGCTGGCGGATGATGATGTTGCCCGGAACGACGATTTCGCCACCGTATTTCTTGACGCCCAAGCGCCGGCCGGCGCTATCGCGGCCATTGCGGGAGCTGCCGCCTGCTTTTTTGTGCGCCATCCTGCCTTACTCCTCGGTTTTGGCCGCCGGTTTCTCGGCCGCCGGTTTCTCGGCCGCCGTTTTCTTGGCCGCTGGTTTCTTGGCCGCCGTTTTCTTGGCCGCTGGTTTTTTGTCCCATGGTCCTATGGCCGCCGGCTCCATGGCCGCCGCTTTCTTGGCCGCCGTTTTCTTGGCCGCCGGTTTGTCGCCGGTGGCGCTGATGCCGGTGATGCGGAGCACGGTCTGGTTCTGGCGGTGGCCATTTTTGCGGCGATAGCCGGTGCGGCGGCGCTTCTTGAAGACGATGATCTTCGGCCCCCGGTTTTGCTCCATCACTTCGGCGAAAACGGCGGCCTTGGCGAGAAGGGGCGCGCCGACGCTCGGCGCCTTGCCGTCGCCGCCGATCATCAGCACGTCATGGAACTTGACCTCGGACCCGGCATCGCCGGGCAGGGTCTCGACGGTAATGACGTCATCTGTCGCCACCTTGTACTGCTTGCCGCCGGTCTTGAAGACTGCGAACATCGGAGCCCCATTGGGTCAATGGATTCGGGTCAATGAATTCATGGCCTTCCACGGCCACCCAAGACCCGTGCAAAGCGGCGGCACTATAGCCCCTCGGCCTTCGTTGTCAACGGTTATGGGGCCTGGATTTCGGGCTTGCGGCGCCTGTCGCTTAGGCGGTGGGCCCGGTGGTGACAACGACGTGTATCATGGGCCATAATTTTCAAGCGGTTACTTTCGGACGGCCTCCGAGACCGCTTGGGCGGAGGGACGGCCGGTCCCGGTTCGATGGGGGGTCGATGGGGTGGGGGAGTTCGCGATGGACGTGCTGATACCGGTCGCCGCCGTAGTAGGGTCGGCGGCGGCGGTTTTTGGTGCGGTGGCGGGGTGGTACTTTCCGGTGCGGAACAGGGTCCGCGGCGACCTTGACGATCCCAAAACGCGGGAGAACAGACTCGCGGAGCTTCGCTCGCCCGGTTTCGTTGCAACTTACCGCGGCTGGCTCGCGGCGGTGTTGGATCGGCTCGACGGCTGGTTCGGCGAGCGGCTGTTCTTCCAATGGCGCGGCGTCTCGATCTGCGCGGGGATCGCGATGGTCTACGCTTTCGTGTTTTTCATCGCCGGCTGGGGCTTCGGCGGGCCGGGCGGCCTGGGTCCGGGCGGATTCATGGAAAAGATCTTCGACCCGGCGGCGCGCGGCGGGATCGCCGGCGCCCTCGCCGGCGGTATCTCGAATCCAGTATTTCTCGTTTTCGTTCTGTTTCTCCTCCTGTTGCCG
>JAUXMA010000137.1 GCA_030623425.1 Rhodospirillaceae bacterium | reverse complement strand
GACCAGATCCGGGGTCGGATCGCCGGTGACTATGATCACCGGAAGAAAGGGGTTGCTGCCCACTTCGTGATGCCGCAAGGCGTGTATCAATCCGCCGGGATCGCCCTCGAGGAAAGGCCACTCGCAGATCATCAGGTCGGGGTTTTCCTCGGCCAGCGCCACTTTGATGTCGCCCAAGCTTTTGACGCTGCCCATGCTGCTGAAACCGGTATTGCGCAAAAGAGTTTTGAGGCTCTCCATCGTCACCCTATCGGGAGCGGCGATAAGGATGCGAACGTCTCCGAAATTGAATTTCTTCGTATCCATCTTTTGGCTTTTCTAACGTTTGCCGGGCGTGAAGGAAAGCGCCGCTATCGCCTGCGCGGCGATTCCCTCGCCGCGGCCGGTGAATCCCATTTGCTCCGTCGTCGTCGCCTTGACGCTGACCCGGTCCTCGGCAAGATCGAGGATTTCGGCGATGCGGCGGACCATGGCGGCGCGGTGCGGGGCGATTTTGGGCGCCTCGCAGATCAAGGTGACATCGACGTTGGCGATGGCGCCGCCGCGCTCCCGGATGAGCTCGCCGGCCTTTTTAAGGAAAACCTCGGACGGGGCGCCGCGCCACTCGGGGTCGTCGGCGGGAAAATGGCCGCCGATGTCACCGGCGGCGATGGCGCCAAGGAGGGCGTCGGTAAGGGCGTGCAAACCGACGTCGGCGTCGGAATGGCCGACGAGGGCGGCGTGGTGGGGAATGGAGACCCCGCACAGCATCATCTCTTCGCCGGGGCCGTAACGGTGCGCGTCGAAGCCAATGCCGGTTCTGACGGTGCCGCCGCCGAGCCATCGTCGGGCGCGCCGCCAGTCGTCTTCGGTGGTGATTTTGACATTGTCCTCGCTGCCGGCGACCAGTTCGACGGCGATCCCGGCCCGTTCGGCGACGGCGGCGTCGTCGGTGAGATCGGCGCCTTCATATCGCCGGTGGGCGGCGAGGATTTCCCGGAAACGGAACCCTTGCGGGGTTTGCGCCCGCCACAAATCCGCACGCCCGACGGTGGCGACGATGCGCCCGGCGCGGCCGCTTTTCAAGGTATCGTTGACGGGCAGGGCGGGGATCGCCGCCGGCGCCGTCTTCAGCGCCTTGACGACCCGTGAAATCACCCCTTCGTCGACGAACGGCCGGGCGGCGTCGTGAATCAGCACTTGGTCCGGCGGCCGTTCGGCCAGGCTTTCGAGCCCCAGACGCGCCGATTCCTGGCGGCTGGCGCCGCCGTTCACCGGCTCCAAAAGTTGCAAACTCTCGCTCGCCGCCGCATACAGCTCGCCGTCGTCGGGGTGGATGACGGCGCCGACCGCGTCCACACGCGGATGCTCCAGGAAGGCCAACATGCACCGCCGGAGCATCGGCGTTCCCGCCAAAAGGCTATATTGTTTTGGCGTCCCGGCACCGAACCGCCGCCCCCGTCCGGCGGCGACCACCAAAGCGACGCAACCGCTCATCTTACTTTCCGGTCAAAATTTCGTGTTCTTGCAACAGCGAACCTAGCAGGATCGGGGTCACTTATCATATGCTGCCTTATGTGAAAAGTTTCCAAAATCTCGGTTTTCCGCCAAGAGGTCTTGCCAAGATAAAGTCCTGGCGCGATTGTGTGCCTTAGAGCCTATCCGAACAACCACCTCCAGTTATTCGGATAGGCTCTTAAATAAAGCCATAGCCGGAAAGGGCAACCGCCGAAGATGACGGATGACCTGTTTTTCAGCCTTGCCGCCTTGGCCGCGCTGGTCCCGGCGACGCTGCTGGGGTGGCGCCGGGACGGCGGCCGCGACGCCCTCTATTGGGCGGTGCTGGCGTTTGCCGTGGCCGGGCCGCTGACATGGGCGGTGGCGCAGATGCACGGTGCCTGGCGGACCGATTTTTCGACTACCCTCTGGGTAGACGTGGCGTCCAGCATGGCTTTGTTCGCCTTTGCCGCCGCCATCACCTCCCAGACCTGGCGGCTGACGCCGTTGATCGCGCTTTACATGGTCGCTTTGGGGGCCATCGCCACCGTCTGGGAGCAAGCCCCGCATGAACCATTGTCGGCGACGGCGCCGGTGGGTTGGACCGAGGTCCATATTCTGCTCTCGTTGGCGACCTACGGCTTGCTCACCATTGCCGCCGTCGCCGCTTTCGCCGCTTTTTTCCAGGACAGGGCGTTGAAGGTCAAACGGCCAACCGCCTTGACGCGGCTCCTTCCATCCGTCGCCGATTGCGAATCCCTGCTCGTGCGCTTGCTGGTGATCTGCGAAATCGTCCTCGCCCTGGGGCTGGCGACGGGAATGGCAACGCTCTACGAAGAGACCGGCAGCCTGCTTCAGTTCGATCACAAGAACGTGCTGACGGTGACCGCCTTCGCCGTCATCGGCGGCCTTCTGGCCGCTCACTACCGCACCGGCATTCGCGGCCGCCGGGCGGCGCGCTTGGTTTTGCTGGCTTATCTGCTGCTGACCTTGGGCTATCCCGGCGTCAAGTTCGTCACCGACGTGATCATGGTTTAACGCGGCTGCCGCCGGGTTTTCGCCTTCCGTCGAAGCAAATCCATTGATTACGGATCGAATTTGCCTAATAAATGGGCACTCTCGCAACAGCGACAGGGATCATGCCTTTGTGGATCGCTTCCCTCCGTTTGCACTCGCCGGTGATTCTGGCGCCCATGTCGGGGGTTTCCGACATGCCTTTTCGGCGCTTGGTCAAGCGCTCGGGCGTCGGTCTCGTGTTCTCCGAGATGATCGCCAGCAAGGCCGTGGTCCGGGCCGCCCGCAAGACCATGAGGATGTCCGCCGGCGGCGCCGAGGAGCGCCCCTTGGCGGTGCAGATCGCCGGCGCCGAGGCTGACGTGATGGCCGAGGCGGCGCGGCTGAACGCCGATAAAGGCGCCGCCGTCATCGACATCAACATGGGCTGCCCGGTCAAAAAAGTCGTCAAGGGCGAGGCCGGATCGGCGCTGATGCGCGATCAGGTTCTGGCGGCACGCATCATGGCGGCGGTGGTCAAGGCCGTCGATGTCCCGGTGACGGTGAAGATGCGCACCGGTTGGGACGAAACCAGCCGCAACGCGCCCGAGCTGGCGCGCATCGCCGAGGACTGCGGCGTCCAGGCGGTCACCGTGCACGGCCGGACGCGGGCCCAGTTCTACAAGGGCCGGGCCGATTGGGCCTTCATTCGCCGGGTCAAGGAAGCGGTCGCTATTCCCGTCATCGGCAACGGCGATGTCGCCAGCCTCGATGATGCCCGCGAAATGTTGGCCCAGTCCGCCGCCGATGCCGTCATGATTGGACGCGGCGCCCGCGGCCGGCCGTGGTTTCCCAACCAGGTGCACCACTTCCTCAAAACTGGCGAGCGCCTGGCCCCGCCGCCGCCGGCGGCACAATTGGCGACGGTGCTGGAGCATTACGAGGACATGCTTGTCCACTATGGCGCCGAGCGCGGCGTCCGTATGGCGCGCAAGCACATCGGCTGGTACTCGAAGGGCCTGCCAGGCGCCGCCGATTTTCGCGCCCGCATCATGGGCACCGCCGACGCCGGCGAGGTCAGGGACCTTATCGCCGGCTTCTACACCCCTTTGATCGAGCCCTTGGCGGCGTGACGGAAGGTTTAAGGTCATGGAAAAGATCGTCGTCGCCTTCGAACCGAAAGCCCACCCCGCCGAGGTCGATATGCAAGAGGTTTTGAACGCCCTCGCCATGGCCGTCCTGGTTGTCGACGCAGAAGGCGTCTTGGTCCATGTCAACAGCGCCAGCGAACAGTTTTTCAAGGCCAGTGCCTCGCATCTGAAGGGACACCCATTGAGCGACCTGCTTCCCGCCGACAGCCCGCTGTTCGCCCTCATCGACCAAGTGCGCAAGGACGGCAACGTCGTCTTCGAATACGGCGTCGCCTTGCGGACGCCGCGCATTGGCGAGCATTTCGTCAACATTCAGGCGGCTCCCTTGGCCGAAATGCCGGGCAGGGTGGTTGTGGCGCTGCAGGAGCGCTCCATCGCCGACAAGATCGACCGCCAGTTGACCCACCGGGGCGCCGCCCGTTCCGTCACCGCCATGGCCGCCATGCTGGCGCACGAGGTCAAGAATCCGCTTTCCGGCATTCGCGGCGGGGCGCAACTCCTGGAGGCCAGCGTTTCCCCCCAGGACCGCCATCTGACGCGGATGATCTGCGACGAGGTCGACCGCATCTGCGCCCTGGTCGACCGCATGGAGGCCTTTTCCGACACCGGTCCGCCGCGGCGCCAAGCGGTCAATATCCACCAGGTTCTCGACCGCGTCCGGCAAGTGGCCGAGAACGGGTTCGGCCGCCACGTCCGTTTCGTCACCGATTACGACCCGTCGTTGCCGTCGGTGCTGGGCGACCGCGACCAGCTGGTGCAGGTCTTCCTCAATCTGGTCAAGAACGCGGCGGAAGCGGTGCCCGATAAGGGTGGCGAAATCGTTCTCGCCAGCGCCTACCGGCAAGGGGTCCGCTTCGCCGTGCCGGGAAGCGGGGCACGCGTTCATTTGCCGCTCATGGTCAGCGTCGAGGACAACGGCGAGGGCGTCCCGGACGAACTGAAAGGGCATCTGTTCGATCCCTTCGTCACCTCGAAACCGAAAGGAAAAGGCCTCGGCCTGGCGCTGGTCGCCAAAATCATCGGCGATCACGGCGGCGTCATCGAATTCGACCACCGCCGCCGCACCGTATTCCGCGTCATGCTGCCTATACACACGCAAGCGGGACACACGCAAGCGGAGAGCCAATGATGGCGGCGCCGACCATCCTCGTCGCCGACGACGACGGCGCCATCCGCACGGTGCTGAACCAGGCCCTGGGCCGCGCCGGCTACGTGGTGCGGACCACCGGCAGCGCCGCCGCCCTTTGGCGGTGGGTGCGCGACGGAGCCGGCGACCTGGTGATCACCGACGTGATCATGCCCGACGAAAACGGCCTCGACCTGGTGCCGCGCATCCGCAAGATCCGGCCCGAGCTCCGCGTCATCGTCATGAGCGCCCAAAACACCCTGCTGACGGCGGTCAAGGCGACCGAGCGAGGGGCTTTCGAGTACCTGCCCAAACCTTTCGATCTCAACAAACTGGTCGCCATCGTCCGGCGTGCCCTGCAAACCGGGGAACCCGCCGGCGGAACCGGCCCGCAAGAGAAGGCGGCGGAACTGCCGATGATCGGCCGTTCGCCGGCGATGCAGGAAATCTACCGGACCATAGCGCGTCTCACCGGCACCGACCTGACGGTGTTGATCGCCGGTGAATCCGGCACCGGCAAGGAGCTGGTGGCGCGCGCCCTTCACGACTACGGCAAGCGACGCGGTGGCGCCTTCGTCGCCATAAACATGGCGGCGATCCCGCGCGAACTCATTGAAAGCGAGCTTTTCGGCCACGAAAAGGGCGCCTTCACCGGCGCCGTTGCGCGCAATCCGGGACGTTTCGAGCAGGCCGATGGCGGCACCCTCTTTCTCGATGAAATCGGCGACATGCCGCCGCAAGCCCAGACCCGGTTGCTGCGCGTCTTGCAGGATGGCGAATACACCACCGTCGGCGGCCGCACCCCGAACCGTGCCGACGTTC
>JAUXMA010000088.1 GCA_030623425.1 Rhodospirillaceae bacterium | reverse complement strand
GGTCTGTCGATTTTGTTGATGGCGACGATAATGGGCACCGCGGCCGTTTTGGCGTGGTTAATGGCTTCTATGGTTTGCGGCATGATGCCATCGTCGGCGGCAATCACCAGGACCACAATATCGGTCACCGCGGCACCACGGGCGCGCATATCGCTAAAGGCTTCATGGCCTGGCGTATCGATGAAAGTGATTTTGTCTCCCGACGGCAAGTTCACTTGGTAGGCGCCGATGTGCTGGGTGATGTCGCCCGCTTCTTTCGAAACGACGTCGGTATCACGCAACGCATCCAGTAGGGAAGTTTTTCCGTGATCCACATGTCCCATCACGGTGACCACGGGGGGCCGGGAGACGAGGCTGGTTTCGTCGTCTTCCAGGCCTTTGAGGCCGATTTCCACGTCGGCTTCGCTGACCCGTTTGATATTGTGGCCGAATTCGCTGACCACCAGTTCCGCCGTGTCGGCGTCGATCGTCTGGTTGATGGTGGTCATGACATCCATCTTTATCAACGCCTTGATGACGTCGGCGCCGCGTTCCGCCATGCGGTTGGCGAGTTCCTGCACGGTGATGGTTTCGGGGACAACCACGTCGCGGATGATCTTCCGGCCTTCCTGAACCTGGAACAACTGCTGTTTTTGCTTTTGGCGGGCGCGTTTGACAGAGGCGAGGCTGCGGGTTCGTTCGTTCAGTCCCTCCCCCAAAGCCTCGGCAATGGTCAATTTGCCCGCCCGGCGGCGGCCTTCGCCGCGGCGCGCCGCCGTACCGGGACCGCGCCGCTCTTTGCGGTGTCCTCGTTTGTTGCGTTCCTTGTCATCGACTTCGCTATCGTATTCCTCCCGCGCCCGCAATTTGGCGGCGGCGCTGGCGCTGGTCTTCGCTTGTTCCTCGAGCTTTTGCGTTTCCTCTGCCTCCAGGCGCTTCGCATCTCCTTCCTCGACCTGTTTGCGGGCCTCTTCGGCCTGGCCAGAGAGTTCATTTCCGGCTTCGGCCTGGTCTTCGGTTTCGATCGTTACTTCCGCTTCCACCGGCGCCGGCGGCGCCAAGGCCGCATCGTCGGCGTCCATTGACGGCGTGAAAGTCTCGGTCTTTTTGGCGTCTTCCAAGGCCCGCGCGCGGACCGCTTTTTCCTCGTTGGTCAACGCATGCTGGTTGGCGCGCTGGGCTTCAATGGCTTCCTGGCTGGCGGCGTCGGCGACAGCCGCGCCCCAGCCCAGCAGCTGGTTCTCCTTGACCTCGGCCATTTTGCCGCCGGCGTCGGGGGCGTAGGTTCGCTTTTTGCACACCTCGACCGCCACCATCTTCGACCGGCCATGAGAAAAGTTCTGCCGGACGTGGCCGGTCTCGACGGTTTTCTTCAGCTCCAACTTTCCGGGCCGGGACAGGCTCAAAGGCTGGTTCTTGCTTTTTTCCTTGGTCGCGGCCATCACAATCCGATCAATCGCCGACTAACAAGCTCGCCGCGCGGCAATCGGCCATCAATACACGCTGGCGCCGCCGGCCGGAGCGGCGACTTTCGCCGGCGATGCCTTGACGAACCGTTTTCTCGTGGCAGACTGTATTTATCATATCCTTGTCACCGCTCAATATAAAGCACCGCCCCGAAAAGCGGCCATCCACATTGCCGGCGACCTGCCGGTCTCGCCGGTCCATCCCGGCCGTCACCTTGCCTATTTTTCCCGTGCCGTTTCATGACTCTTCAGTTTCCGCCGGGGTTTGCCGGGTCTCGTCGTCTTCGCCGCCGTCGGTCTGTTCGCCATCGGAGGAGACATCCGATGCGGCGGTTTCCTCGTTCTCGAACCAATGTGCGCGAGCCGCCAAGATCAACTCGTCGGCTTTCGCTTTCGAAAGGATGTGAGCCGACGCGATTTCCAGCAATTCATCGTTGGCGAGATCGGCCAGGTCGTCTCTCGTTTTGATCCCTTGTTCTCCCAGCGTCACCAGCAGGGCCGGCGTCGTCCCTTCAAGCTCGGCCAAGTCTTCGGCGACGCCCAACTCGACGCGGCGGCGGGTCAATTCCTCGTCCCGAGTGGCGAGATAAGCGCGTGCCCGTTCGCGGAGTTCGGAGGCGACCTCCTCATCGAAACCTTCAATTTCGGCCAAGTCGTCGATCGGCACGAAAGCCACTTCCTCAACCGATGAGAACCCCTCGGTCACCAACAGGTGAGCGATGACATCGTCCACGTCCATGGCGTCAATCATCATTTGCGAGCGGGAGTAGAACTGCTCTTGCCGTCTTTCGGATTCCTCGGCCTCGGTGAGGATGTCTATGTGCCATCCCGACAACTGGGACGCTAAACGCACGTTCTGGCCGCGCCGGCCGATGGCCAGGCTGAGCTGTTCGTCGGGGACCACCACCTCGATGCGGCTCGCCTCTTCGTCCAACACCACCTTGGCCACTTCCGCCGGCGACAGCGCGTTGACGATAAAAGTGGCGGGATCGGGAGACCAATGGATGATGTCGATCTTTTCTCCTTGCAATTCCCCGACCACGGCCTGGACGCGGGAACCGCGCATGCCGATGCAAGGGCCGACGGGATCGATGCTGGAATCGTGGGAGACGACGGCGATCTTGGCCCGCGAGCCGGGGTCCCTGGCCACCGACTTGATTTCGATGATGCTGTCGTAAATTTCCGGTACTTCCTGGGAGAACAACTCGGCCATGAACTGGGGATGGGTGCGTGACAGAAAAATCTGCGGACCACGCTGTTCTTCGCGGACATCGACGATGTAGGCGCGCACCCTGTCGCCGTTTGAAAAATGCTCGCGCGGAATCGATTCTTCACGGCGCAAGAGCGCCTCCGCCCGGCCCAGGTCGACAATGATGTTGCCGTATTCGATCCGTTTGACCAAGCCGTTGACGATTTCGCCCGCCCGGTCCTTGTATTCCTGGTACTGGCGGGTGCGTTCGGCCTCGCGGACTTTCTGGACGATCACCTGCTTGGCCGTTTGGGCGGCGATGCGGCCAAAATCGATGGGCGGCAGGGGATCAATGAGAAAATCGCCGATGTTGGCGTCCGCCTTGCGCTGGAGCGCCACCGCAAGGGTGATCTGGGTGGTCTCGTTTTCCACCTCGTCGGTCACTTCGAGAAAGCGCGCCAGCGAGATTTTGCCGCTTTTGCGGTCAATGGATGCACGGATGTCGTGTTCGAGGCCGTACTTCGATCGCCCGGCTTTTTGAATGGCCAATTCCATGGCTTCCAAAACCACGTCTTGTTCGATTCCCTTGTCGCGGGCCACGGTTTCGGCCACTTGCAACAGCTCCGGACGGGCATGAACGGCGTCTGTTTCCAACACGGTTTCGGTCATTGTTTTTGGCTCTCCTTGGCCGCCGCCAGCAAATCGTCGGTCAACATGAGTTTCGCCCGGAGAATGTCTCCATAGGGCAAATCCACGGATCTCCCATCAACCCTGATGCGCACGGTGTCTCCTTCGATGCCAAGTAAACGGCCCTTGAATTTCCTGCGGTCGCCAATCGAACAGCTCATTTCAATCCTGGCTTCGTAGCCGCTGAAGCGCTGGTAGTCTTCGCGTTGCACCAGCGGGCGGGCGACCCCCGGCGAACTCACCTCAAGAATATACGAGCCATGAATCGGGTCCTCGACATCGAGCAAGGCGGAAATGGCGCGGCTGATGGCGGCGCAGTCATCGACCATTATCGCCTTGCCGTCCCGCCGTTCCGCCATGACTTGCAACCGCTGCCTCTGCCGGCCGGAAATTTGCACCCGCACAATGTCGAAGCCCATGGACTCAACGGTCGGTTGAATAAGCCGCGCAACGTGTCCGGGCAAGTCCATAACTGCTCACTCCACCTTTCTCCTTACCAGAACCGATGAAGTCACGCGGCCCTAAAACAAAAGGCGGGCCCGCGAGCCCGCCTCATCAAATCCGAAAACAGCTTCCGAATTAAACGAGACCAAATTTTCTTTAGTTAATTTATATCTTCCGCGTCGTCAATTCAAGGGTTTTCAATGTCAAAACGTGGAGCGCTCCGGTCCTTTTTTGGGGAGGAACCATCACCTTCTGGAACGGCGGATGAAGCACAGATAGATACAGGCAGCCCCCCGGGCGAGCGCCTTAATTTCGTAGCGGGTTTCGAATCCGTTGTGGGGACGCCGGCGCCAATCATGTGGCCTCCGCGCCGTCCACGCGAAACAAGAATGGCGGATGAAATGTTCCAGGGTCCAGGCCACGTAGTCCTCGTCATCGCTGGCAAAGCGCACTTCAGCCCCGTCTTTCATCAGCCGCGCCAGATCGCCCAGGGTCTCGGATCCGATGAACCGGCGCCGGTGATGTCTTTTCTTGGGCCAGGGATCGGAAAATAAAATGAAAACCCGTCCGAAGCAGGCAACGGGCAGACAGTCGAACAACAGGCGCGCGTCGTCGTCATAGATGCGGATATTGGAAATTCCCTCGCCCTCGATGCGGGCGAGCAAAGCGGCGACGCCATTGACGAAGGGCTCGCAACCGATGAACCCAATGCCGGGATAGGCGCGCGCCTGCGCCGCTAAATGCTCGCCGCCGCCGAAACCCACTTCCAGCCATATGTCCTCGGGCGGTTTCGGAAATATGGAGTAAAGATCGAGGAGGCCATCCTCGGGCGGCAAGAGCCTCAGTCGCGGCAAAAGAGTGTCGAGCAGGTATTGACGGCCCTTGCCCAGCTTATGCCCGCGGCGGCGGCCGTACCAACGGGAACGATCCGGGCGCGGACGGCCGGTCAAGTGCCACCAAAAGCCGATTTGAGAGTTTCGACCAGGTCGGTGCGCTCCCAGGAGAAACCGCCATCGTCGTCCGGCTTCCGGCCGAAATGGCCGTAGGCCGCCGTGCGGGCATAGATGGGCCGGTTGAGGGTCAAATGTTCCCGCATCCCGCGGGGTGACAGATCGACGACTTCCTGGATGACAGCGGATAGTTTTTCCCCGTCCACTTGGCCGCCGCCGTGGGTGTTGATGAAAACCGACAACGGCTTGGAAACGCCGATGGCATACGCCAGTTGGATGGTGCATTTGTCGGCCAGGCCGGCGGCGACCACGTTCTTGGCCAGATAGCGCGCCGCATAGGAGGCCGAGCGGTCAACCTTGCTCGGATCCTTGCCGGAAAAAGCCCCGCCGCCGTGCGGTGCGGCGCCGCCATACGTATCGACGACGATCTTGCGTCCGGTGAGACCGGCATCGCCTTCGGGCCCGCCGATGACGAACCGGCCGGTGGGATTGACGTAGAAATTTTCTTCATCGCACATCCAGCCTTCGGGAAGGACCTTGAGCACGTGCGGGCGGACGATCTCGCGCACCTCGTCCTGGGATAGCTTGTCGGAATGCTGCGTCGAAACCACGATGGAGGTGGCGCGGGCCGGCTTGCCGTTGGCGTAAAGCAACGTCACCTGACTCTTGGAATCGGGGCCGAGGCCGCAGACGGCGCCGGAGTGACGGGCTTCCGCCATGGACTTGAGAATGCCATGGGCCAAGTGAATGGGAGCCGGCATCAGGACATCCGTCTCGCGGCAGGCGTAACCGAACATAACGCCCTGGTCGCCGGCGCCCTCGTCCTTGTTGCCGGAGGCGTCCACGCCCATGGCGATATCGGTTGACTGGGAATGGACATGGGATTGGATCTCGGCATCCTTCCAGTGGAAACCGCGCTGCTCGTAGCCGATGTCGTGGATGGTTTTGCGGGTGACTTCCTTGAGGGCGTCGTGATCGATTGAATCGGGGCCGCGCACTTCGCCGGCGAGAAGGACGAAGTTGGTGGTCGCCAGCGTCTCCAAGGCGACACGCGCATGCTGATCGGCACTCAAATAAGTGTCGACAATGGCGTCGGAAATGCGGTCGCAAACCTTGTCCGGATGTCCTTCCGATACGGATTCGCTGGTAAAAAGGTAGTCGGCTTTGGACAAGGTCGGTGTCTCCGGACATGAAAAAAAACACGCACTTTCAAGTACCGGGACTTGAACGGCCGCGGGGCGGCAAGACAACGCAATCAGCGCCTTTTATTATCGCTTTGGCAAGTCGTCCAAATCCATCCGCTGCCGCCGAAAACGGACGGCGGGGGCTCTTGTTGCAAGCTTTGTCGTGACCGTCAAGGGATTTCGCAACAGGCCAAGAGGCATCCCCGAACAGGTCCTGCGAGAACCGATCCGGGCTCTTCACGGGAGGCGTTTTCCATCGCTTGGCAATGTTTGTTAAATTAACTGCCGTCGCTCGCCTTGGCTAGGGACTTGGCGAGTTCGAACAAACGTTTGCGCACTTTTGGGTTGGTGATCCGGTAGTAGGCGCGAACAAGTTCCAGCGTTTCGCGCTTGGCCATGGGATCCGGCTCCAGGGCGGCTTGCGAGCGATCTTGGAAACCCGCCGTCGGGCGGCGAGCCCCGCTCTTGACGTCATCGGGCATGTCATCGAAGAAAAATGAAATCGGCACGTCCAGAATCCGGGTGAGCTGGTAAAGCCGGGAAGCGCCGATGCGATTGGCGCCGCGCTCGTATTTCTGGATTTGCTGGAACGTCAAGCCCACCGCCTCGCCGAGTTTTTCCTGACTAAAGCCAAGCAACGTCCGGCGAAGCCTGACACGGCTACCGACATGAACGTCAACAGGTCTTGGGATGCCGAGCGGCCATCCGTCATGCCGTGTTTTGCGGGCGGATGAACGGCCCTTGCGTTTGCT
>JAUXMA010000267.1 GCA_030623425.1 Rhodospirillaceae bacterium | reverse complement strand
GGAAGCCTTGTAAAGTGGATGGGGGTTCCCGTCGTCTCCCTGGCCGGCAACCGGACCCGCCTTGGGGCGCTACGCGGTGATTTGCGCGCCAGGATGGAGCGATCCGGCCTGACCGACGCCAAGGCCTTTACCGAAAAACTGGAAGCGGACTACCGCCGCATGTGGCGGCACTGGTGCGCGCGGCGCAATGGCCGGTAACCATTCGGCAAGCCCTCGCCATGAAACGGATGCCCCCGGGAATGCCGCGAACCCGATCGCAACGTCACGCCGCCGAAAAGCGGCGCGCGTCGTCGCCGACGGTCTAGTGGCCTGAGGGTGTTCAGAAGCCGTCGCGTTCCAAGCGCTTGCGTTCCAGCTTGCGGGCGCGGCGGACAGCTTCGGCCTTTTCCCGGGCCTTGCGCTCGGACGGCTTCTCGTACGATCGCCGCAGTTTCATTTCGCGGAAGACGCCTTCGCGCTGCATCTTCTTTTTCAGCGCTTTCAGGGCCTGGTCGACGTTGTTGTCGCGGACGGTTACTTGCACGTAGGTTTTTCTTTCCTTGACAAAAGGTCAAAGCGGACGCAAGCGGGAGCTTGCGTCCGAGAGGGAGGCCTTCTAACACATTCAAATGGGGATGTGAAGGTCCGTTTCAAAGGCGCGTCGAGGCCGCATCGGCGGGCAATCATAATACTATGAACATGAATGACGGGAAATCCGCAACATGGCCATTTTGAAAGTCGCCCGCATGGGCCATCCGGTTCTGCGCGGGCCCGCCGAACCCATCGCCGACCCGACGGCGCCGGAAGTCGCCGTCCTCGTCAGGCACATGATCGATACGCTGGCCGACGCCGACGGCGTCGGCCTGGCGGCGCCGCAGGTGCACGTTCCCGCCCGCCTGGTGATCTATCGCGTTCCGTCCGCTCCCGACGCGCCCGAGCGCTATCGCGCCGCCGGCCTCGGCGAGGATTCGCCGGAAGTGCCTTTGACCGTGCTCATCAATCCCAAGATCGAGCCGCTGACCGATGACAGCGAGGAGGCTTTCGAAGGCTGCTTGTCGGTGCCCGGCATGACCGGCATGGTGCCGCGCCTGACCCGCATACGCTATCGCGCCCTCGGCCTTGACGGCGGCGAGATCGAGCGGACGGCGGAAGGTTTCCATGCCCGCATCGTTCAGCATGAGTGCGACCATCTGGACGGCATCCTCTTTCCGCAGCGCATGACCGACCTCACGACATTCGGTTTCATGGAGGAGGTCAAGGGGAACCTGATGGAGGAAAGCAAGGAAGAAGAGCCGGAAAACGGCTGAGCGGTCAGTCGGGCCGGGCCAGTTCGGTCTCGAACAGGCGGAAGTCGCTCTTGCCCGCTTCCGCGTCGGCCTTGGCGATCAGTTTCCTCGCCTCGCCGTCCAGGGACTCCAAAAGGTCGTCATAGACGTTGTTGTCGTAGAAGTCGTCCGGGTAGACCTCCAGCCACATGCGGGCGCCTTTCGCCCCTCCCCAGGGCAGTTCCAGCACCGCCGATTTACCCGGCAAAAGGCGGCTGTCGAAGTTCTCGTACCAGCCCTCCGGCCCCGAACCCACCGAGCGCTGGATTACGTGGGAGACCTCCGTCCCCTCGATGGGCCGCCCGCCGGCGTCCAGCGCCACCGCCTTCATCACCACTTTCGGCGTCACGTAGGTGGGGAAGGCGTGGCCGACGCCGCTGTTGGTGAGCTCGAAGCGGGCCATGCCGGGGGCCGCCTCGATGCGGGCGGCGAGCCCGGACTTGACCATGCCGGGGTCGTGGATGCCGCGCCACAGGTGTTTTCTCCCCGGCATGTGGCAGGACTGGCAGGAGACGCCCGCCGCCGCCTGGGGACTGGCCTTCCATTCGTTATAGGTGTTCTCCAGGGGTTTGCCGTTGACCGCCCCCCAGGAGGGCGGGAACTGGTGGCAGGACTTGCAAAAGGCCGAGTCCGCGAAATCGGGGGAGCGGTAAACGCCGCCGTGGGGGGCCTCGGGGTCGCCCTGACCG
Organism: Rhodospirillaceae bacterium; assembly: GCA_030623425.1. Classification (GTDB taxonomy): domain Bacteria; phylum Pseudomonadota; class Alphaproteobacteria; order Rhodospirillales; family 2-02-FULL-58-16. Next base: position 1,202 of record JAUXMA010000267.1, on the reverse strand, counting down.
GTCTCTTGGCTGTCGGCCTTGGGCGGGCCGTAACGGCGGTTGCCCCTCAGGTGGCAGCCGGCGCAACTGTTTCCCGCCGCCGCCAGTCCCTGGGCGGTCCTGTCGTGCCCCAGGCCCTTGTCCAGCGCCTCCCGGAAGGCCTGGCCCTGCTCGGCCAGCGGCGCGTGACAGCGCAGGCAGGAGCCGGGGTCTTGGGCGTGGGTGCCGATCAGCTGCCCCACCAGACCCGGCGAAAGGGCCTTGGCGTGGAGTGACGAGCGCCATTCGGCGTATTTCTCCTCGTGGCATTGGGCGCAGGAGCGGGGGTCGAGGGAACGCTCGGCCTCGCCCCAATCCGCCGGCGCTTCGCCCTGGAGGGCGAGGGGATGGGTCCAGTAACCGGCGGGCAATGGGTCTTCGCCGGCGGCCAGTCGGCCTGAAACCAAGCCGCAAACGAGGATAAAAACCGCCGCCGTTACAACCGCCCGCAAAGCCGTTCCCCTCTTCATTATGCCCTTTATGTCCTTTACGTCCTTTTCCCGGCGGGATTTTATGCCTTAACCCGGACGATGGCACAGTCACAAAAAATTGAGCGAAGTTTATCCCTTAATTTCTTTACCCTTGATTATTACAACACCATGGGCTCGAATGCCCCGTCCCAGGGCAAGCCCGGGCCGGAAAATGAATTGAACATTCGGCCCGGGCGCCTGACTTTTCAAACAGGAGAACTGCAAATGACGCGTTTCAACATTAATCGATTGGGAACTTTCGTCGCGGTTGTCGCCATTGCGATGATGGCCCTTGGCGGAGCAGCCATGGCCGACGAAGGCAAGGAGGGCAAGGCCGACCCAGCGGAGGGAGCGAACCCCTGCGCGCCGAAGAACCCCTGCGAGCCGAAGAACCCCTGCGCGGACAAGCCAAGTGCGGACAAGCCAAGTGCGGACAAGCCAAGTGCGGACAAGCCAAGTAAGGGTTATTAACTAAATGGAATAAATGCGGATAGGCGGCTGCCCCGGTATTTACGGTCATTTGGTTTGAAAGGAGCGGAAGTTCTCGATGTGAAAAAGGAGGCAATCGAATGATTCAGGTCAATACCACGCGCCTAGATTTTTTTGCCGTATTTTTCGCCTTCACCTTGCTTGCCTTTGGCGGAGAAAGCGTCGCCAAAGACCAGGGCAATCCTTGCAACCCCTGCGCCGCCAAGAATCCTTGCGCCGCCAATC
>JAUXMA010000291.1 GCA_030623425.1 Rhodospirillaceae bacterium | reverse complement strand
ATGACCCTAGTTTAACCGTGACGAGGTTTTCCAGGACAGGAGGGTTGATCCATGCCCCACACCATCGCTTTGGTGGATGACGACCGCAACATCCTCGTTTCGGTTTCCATGGCATTGGAGGCCGAAGGGTTCAAGGTCCGGACTTACGCCGACGGCGTGGAAGCGCTGGAGGGCATTAGCCGTTCGCCGGTGGACCTGGCCGTCCTCGACATCAAAATGCCGCGCCTGGACGGCATGGAGTTGTTGAGCCGGCTGCGTCGGAAAGGCGATCTGTCGGTGATTTTCCTCACCTCCAAGGAGGACGAGGTCGACGAGATGCTGGGCCTGCGCATGGGCGCCGACGATTACATCAAGAAGCCGTTTTCACAACGTCTGTTGATTGAACGCATCCGCGCCGTGCTGCGCCGCCGCGACCTCAAGGCGGCCAGCGACGATGACGACAAAAAAGTGCTCCGCCGCGGCAATCTGGTGCTCGACCCGGACAAGCATCTGTGCACTTGGCGCGGCCAGGAAGTCAACCTGACGGTTACCGAGTTCCTTCTCCTCCAATCCCTGGCCACGCGACCCGGCCACGTCAAGAACCGCGACCAGTTGATTGACCAGGCTTATGGCGAACACATTTACGTCGATGACCGCACCATCGACAGCCATATCAAGCGCCTGCGCAAGAAGTTCAAGGAATTGGACCCGGAGTTCGGCGAGATCGAAACCCTTTACGGTGTCGGCTATCGTTACCGCGAAGAGTGATAGTGAGCGCCGCCGCCAAAATGAAGCATCCGCCCGGCCAACCCGCCATCTCGCCGATCACCCGGCGCATTCTCGCCATCAACGTGCTGGCTTTGGCCATCCTAGTGGGCGGGCTTCTTTATCTGGGCGAATACCGACGCGGCTTGATCGCCGCCGAACTCGAGGCGCTCAAGGTTCAAGCCTTGATGTTCGCCGCCGCCTTGGGAGAAAGCGCCGTCGATACCGGCGACGCGAACGGCGCCGATGCCGGCGGCGGCGTCAGCCAGCGTCTTGTCAAGAACGTCGTCCACCAGATGGTGCGCCGGCTGGTCAAATCCACTGGCGCCGGCACCCGGGCGCGTCTATTCGATTCAGGCGGCGTGCTGATCGCCGATTCGCGGCTGTTGCTCGGCCGCGGCGGCATGGTCCAGATCGAGGAGTTGCCCCCTCCCGATGCCGGCGGCGACGGAATCTTGACGACTCTGCTGGACATCTACGACCAACTGACACAGTCGCTGCCTGGCGGAGACGACATCCCCATTTACCACGAGAGCGCTCGGCAAAAGGCCAATGATTACGAGGAAGTGCTGAGGGCCCTCGCCGGCGAGCCCGGCAATGCGGCGCGCCAAACCGGCGGCGGCGGCATGGTGCTTAGCGTCGCCGTGCCAGTGCAACGCTACAAGCAGGTTTTGGGCGCCATGATGTTGTCCAAGGGGGGCGGCGATATCGATGCCGCCCTGTTCGAAGTACGCATGGGCATCCTTAAGGTTTTCGCCGTCGCCCTGGCCGTGACCGTGCTGCTGTCGGTCTATCTGTCGAGAACCATCGCGCGGCCTCTGCACCGCCTGGCCGCCGCCGCCGAGCGCATTCGCCATAGCCACAACCGGCAAGACGTGATTCCCGATTTCGACGGCCGCGCCGACGAGATCGGAAATCTTGCCGCCAGCCTGCGCGACATGACCGAGGCGCTATGGCAACGCATGGACGCCATCGAACGTTTCGCCGCCGATGTCGCTCACGAGCTCAAGAATCCGCTGACCTCCTTGCAAAGCGCCGTCGACACCGCTGTCCGGGTCAACAACGCCGAACAACAACGCCAGCTGATGAGCATCATCGAAGAGGACGTGCGCCGCCTGGATCGGCTGATCAGCGACATCTCCGACGCCTCGCGCCTGGATGCGGAATTATCGAGGGCGAAAATGGAGCCCGTCGACTTGGGGCGGATGCTTTCGACCCTGGTCGATGTCCAGGAAACCACCGCCGGGTGCGCGGACAAGCCTCTCCTTCGCCTCGACCAACGAGGAGACCTGAAGATCAACGGTATGGAAAGACGCTTGGCGCAGGTGTTCGAAAACATCATCGCCAACGCCTCGTCCTTCAGCCGGCCAGGAGGCGTCATCTCGATAAAGGCCGAGGCCAAGGATGGCTGGCTCGAAGCGATGATCGACGACGACGGTCCCGGCATCCCCGAAGGCAAGGAGGAAGCCATTTTCGAGCGCTTCTACCGCGACCGCCCCGAAGGCGAGAAATTCGGCATTCATTCGGGCTTGGGCTTAAGCATCTGCAAGCAGATCGTCGAAACCCACGGCGGCACGATCACCGCCGAAAACCGCAAGGACGCCGCCGGCAACATCATTGGTGCCCGCTTGACGGTGCGGTTGCCGGCGGGATGATCCCCTTTGCCGGTCCGATCTTGAAATGCTTTCACCGCTGTTTGTTGACACTGGGAATTTATAGTTTCACGTTTTGTTGTCATGGACCGGATTCACGCCACTTGCGTTGAAATCGACGGCACGGGTGTTCTTTTGTGCGGTCCCTCCGGCCGCGGCAAATCGGACTTGGCCTTGCGTCTGATCGACGGCGGCGCCCGCCTGGTCGCCGATGACTATACCGAGTTGGAGGTTCGCGAGGGAAAACTCCTCGCTTATGCGCCCTCCGCCATCGCCGGCCTTTTGGAAGTGCGCGGGCTGGGCGTTTTGCGGATGGACCGTTGCCCGGACGTTGTGCTCGGCCTGGCGATAGAGCTGGTCCGGGAAACCGAAATGGAGCGCTTGCCCGAACCCGAAACTTATCATTACCTTGGGGTTTCTCTTCCCCTGTTCAAGCTGAACCCGTTTGAGGTTTCAGCCTTGCCTAAGGTTCGTCTTGCCTTGCAAATCGCCAAAGGCACTAT
>JAUXMA010000175.1 GCA_030623425.1 Rhodospirillaceae bacterium | reverse complement strand
CGTGGAAGCGAGCTTGATGCCCAAGGCCATCTTTCCGGTGGCCTTGCTTTTTCCGGTCGCCGCCCCGATGGCCGGACCCAGGTTCATCTCCCGCAGGTTCAATGCCGTCTCGATGCCGTTCCCGGGCGCCGCCCTGACGGTGGCGTTGCCGGAAAGTGCGCCGCCGAAGAGAAGGCCCCCGAACCGGTGAACCTTCAACAGCCCGCCGCTCAGCTTGATGCCCAGATCGACGTTTTCGAGCACGTATTTGTCGAAAGAAATGGCCTCGGATTTCAAATTGGCGTCGGCATCGAAAGCGTTGAGCACCGATAAGTCGATGGGATCGCGGGACCACCGGCCGCTGCCTGATGCGTCTTTGGCCGCGACCTTGCGGAGAATCGAACCGGTGTCGGAAAGTGGAAGCGCGATCCAGGATGCGGGAACGACGGCGCCGCCGCCGTCAATGATTCCGGCGGGGCGGCGCCTACCCGTGGGAAGCAAAGCCGTTCGCTTGGCCGGAAGGAAAAGATCAACGGCGATCTTGCCGGTGCGCAAGTCGGCGGTGATCTTGGGGCGGGAAGCGGCGAGATCGACTTGGACCGTGCCGTCGACGGCGACCGGCCCGACGGTGCCGGCGATGCCGTCGAAGATCATTTTCGCGCCGTCGCCCTTGACCGTGGCCGCGATGTCGAGGCCGCCAAGCCGTCCCGCCGGTTGGTAATCCAGCCCCAGGGCCCTTATCAGCCGCGGCAAGTTCTTGTGCTTGACTGTCGCCTTCAGGTCGAGATTCGAGAGCCGGGGCGGCAGGGACACCGTGCCCACCAGTTTGGCGGTGCCGCCGGCGGCCTTCAGGTCCAAGGTGAGTTCCGGTTTAAGCAAGGATCCTTCGATCCGTCCCTTGGCCGCCACCGTCCCCAGTTTCTTGGCGTCAAAGGGCGGCGTGAGACCGGCCAGGCGGAACAAGCGGGAAGAATCTTTGGCGCTGAGGTCGAAACGAAGATCCTTGATCTCGGGAACACCGGAAAGTCCCTGCAATGCGCCGCTGAACTTTGCCGAGGCGCCGGCCAATTTGGCGATGCTGGCTTGCCGCAGGGTGAAAGCGTTGTCGAAGAGAATAGCGTGGAAACGGATGTCCTTGAGGGAGGTACCTCGATAGACCAGCGTTTTCACCTGGGCCTTGAGGTTGGCGTCGAAAGCGGTGAGCAGGCTCAAGGCGGGGAAAGGTTTAGTTACGTTTGGCTTGCCCTTTGATTTGGCTTTCGGTTTTACCGCGGCCTTGGCTTTCGCTTGCTTTCCTCCCGCCGCCGCCCTTTTCGTCACCTCGGCGGGCGCCTCGCCTGGAGCCGTCAGATAGGCGTCCAGGTTCAATCGGTCGAGTGTCAAATTGGCGCCAAAGGCCAAGGGAGCGCGCAAAGCCAAAGTGACCCCGCCGGTCAACCGGGAACTGTCGAATTGAAGATCCAAAGCTGTGGCTTCAATCCGCTTTGGTGTCGCCGTAAATCTGCTCGCCAATGTCAGCTTGCGCAAGCGGTCGGCGGGCACTGGCGGCATCGCTATGTCAAGCCATCTCAAAATTCCGCGCGGATCATTGACGGTGACCTCCATTTCGCCCTCGAACTTCGGTTGCCCATCGGCGGCGGTGATGAATCCGAAAACGGCGATGTCGGAGCCGCCGGGAAACTGAGCGGAAAGCTGACTCAAAGTAATCTCGCCGCTGGCCAGCTCGGCGTTGGCGAGAACCCGGCGAACGAGCTGACCCCGGGCGGTGATCGAGTCGACCGTTAGATTCAGGGAGCCGTTAATATTGGCGGGAATCTTGAATTCAGGCGCCGGTTTCCGGGCCTTGGCAATTTTTTTGGGCAGGGGCAGTGAGATCGACGCTTTCGGTGAACCGCCGCCGCTTGCCTTCTTTATTGCCGTCGCCGGCTTTGTTCCTTTCGTGGCTGGTTTCCTTTCCGCGGGTGGCAGCGACAACCATTTGTCCAGGTTGATGCTGTTGACATTGATGCGGGCGGCAACGACGGGCATCTTGCTCAATTCCACCGTGAGACCGCCGCTGGCCTTGGCGTCGCCGAGACGAACGCCGAGGTCTTTTATCTCGGCGCCGGCGGCGGAGACGACGACGGAACCACTGAATTCGAAGCCCTGGGACAGAAAACCCGGCAGGGAACCGACATCGGCAATGGCCTGGATAAGACTGGCAAGCCGCTTGCCGTTGCCTTTTACCTTGCCCTTGAATTTCGGGGCGTCGGCAAGGCTGACCAGGGTCCCGGATATCCGCGCCAGGGCGTCGTTGTCGACGACACTTAAACTCAGGTTTAAGGGAACCGTACGCCCATGGATGATTTTGCCGACGGAAAGGTCGTAACTGAAGGGGATGCTGCGGGCGAAGAGGCGGCCGGAGCTTTCGAACGGTCCTATCAGGGTAGCGGCGGCGATCTTGACGTTGATCCCGTCAACCCTTTCGACGCCGCCGTTCCGGCTGTCCCTGAAGACAAGGGTCCCGTTTTCGATAACGAAGTTGTTCAATTGCACGGGCGGCAGGCTCTCTTCGAGAGCGGTGGCGGTCGGGCCGGCGCCCGTTTTCCCGCCTGGCGCGGCGGCGGGGGCGGAAGCCGGGCCCGAATCTTCCCCGGCGGGGGTGAAATACAAGTTGTTGCGGCCGTCGGCGAGAATCTCAAGTTCGATCACGGGATCGACCATTTTCACCGTTTCCACCTGGATACGGCCGCTCAACAGCGGTCCCCAGGCGACGCTGATTTCGAGCGATCTCAGGCGTACCATATGGGGCGCCGTGGCGCCCTCGAGGTTGGCCAGCCGCACGTCCTTGGCGAACAGCGCCGGCGACGGCAAGACGGCGATCCGGATATCGCCGCCAATGACCAAATCGCGGCCGGTGGCCGCTTTGGCCTGGGCCGCGATCACATCCTTGTAATCGTTCCAATCGATGTAGCCGGGAACGACCACAACGGCGGCAACGAGCAGAATGAAAAGTCCGACAAACCCAAACAGAATTTTTTTCACGGCTTGAACTTCGCGATCGGCCTATTGAAACGAATTGCTCTTAAGCCCTTCTTGCCGGAACGGCGGCACCCTTTCCGAAATGATATTAGAGACAGAATTGGCGCGGATCAAACCATGATGATTTTTGCATCAAGCAAAGACCCGGCCGAAACGGTTGCTGGTGAAGTCGTTGAAATCGGTTTCTTCCTGGCGCACGAAACCCGCCGCCGGCAACCGGCCCTGGCGATGCAAATCGATGAGGGCGCAAACCCCGGCCGATGTCGTTGTCTGAATGGCGCTACGTCCCGTTCCCTCGGCGTCGCCGTAGATCTTCTTGACGTAACTCTCCTGGGTCAACAAACCGTCCCTGATCCCGGTTACGGTGACGAAGATCAGGACCACGTCCTGGCGGGTGATGGGGATCCCCCGTTCGATCACCTCCTTGAAGGTTTCGCGGTATTCGCAAAGTTTGAGATCGCCGACCAGCATCTGGACCATGTCCCGGTGGCCGGGATAGCGCACCGTTTTGTAGTTCAGGTTGCGCACCCGCCCGACCAATGTTTCGCACAGGCTGCCGATTCCGCCCGACGTGCTGAAGGCTTCGTAATGCACCCCGTCGAGCGAGAAGTGCTCCAATCCCTCCAGCGGCAGCAATTCGCGCCGCTCGCCGTCGTGGATGGCCTCGCAGGGGTTGCAGTATTCATTGATCAGGCCGTCGGTGCTCCAGGTCAGATTGTACTGCAAGGCGTTGTCGGGAAACTGTGGCAAAGCGCCGACGCGGAGCCGCACGTCGTGAACTTCGTCGAAATTTTTCACCAAATGGTTGGCGGCAATGGAGATGAAGCCCGGAGCCAGACCGCATTGGGGAACGAAAACGGTCTTTGCCTTTTTGGCCAAGGCCAGCACTTGCCGCGCGCATTTTACGTCCTCGGTGAGGTCGAAGTAATGGACGCCACCCTCTTTCGCCGCCACCGCCACTCCCTGGTTGAGAAAGAACGGCAGGGCGCTGATCACCACTTCCGCCTGGCCGAGCGCCCGGCGGAGAGCATCGCCATCCGTCACGTCGACCCTTTTCTGTTCGACCTTTCCTGGTGAGCGCGCCTCCAAGGCGTGGGCGTCGCTGTCGGCGAGGGTGATGTCGTAGTCGCCGGTTGCCGCCAAATCCTCGGCGATGCTGACGCCGATCTTGCCGGCGCCGAGAACCAGAACCGCGGTCATCTCCGGGCCTCCATTCCTTGATGATCAAAAGAATGTTCTTGGATGATCAAGATAATGACGGCGGCGGTAGCCGTCGGCAAGGGAACGGTGCGCCCGGACGGTTATGTCAATTCCACGGGCATTGGCCCGCCGGTCAATTCCACAGGCATCGGCCCGCCGGTCGCCCAGTCGAGCAGCTCGACGGTATGGACGACGGGGATCTTGGCGATGCCGGCGATCTGCACCAAGCAGCCTATGTTACCGGTGGCGATAACTTGCGCGCCGGTTTCCTCAAGGTTGACGGCCTTGCGGTTGCCGAGCCGGGAAGCGAGATCGGGTTGCATGAGGTTGTAAGTG
>JAUXMA010000121.1 GCA_030623425.1 Rhodospirillaceae bacterium | reverse complement strand
TGATGGCTGATATCGATCTCTGATCGTTTGGCTGGCGGGCTCATTCGGGCCGCGGAAGTTCCCTGTTTTCCTTTCCGTTCACATGATGAACACCGGAAAATTTCCCTTCGTTCTTGCCTGAATTTTTTGGCTTTTGGCTTTGTTTTTGCCAAAGCTTTAAAAAAATCGGCTGGCGCTTCCGTTCGAAATCGATTAATCAAGACCCCAGTCAAGCCGGCCCAAGGTTCCATAGTGATGTTCGCCGCCCGAAGCTGAAAAAACTTCGCGAGGGGGAGAAGGTATTGTCTGGGGACGGCAAAAAGGCTTTCCGGGTTTGCAACATCAAGACGAGCAAATTGGTTTCCGCTCTCATATGGACCTCCGGAGACGATGAAGTTTGAACACGGTGCCGTGGGCTTGGTATTGGCCCTTGTGGTTGCGCTTGTGGGCATGACCCTTTTCCACCCGCCCGCCGGGATGACGGCGCCGCCGGTCGCGAAATTAAGCTTGCCTGGTCCCGCGGCTTCCCTGGCCGGGAAAACCGCTCTGCCGGATGGGCGGCCGACGGACGGCTTTTTTGCCAGTCCGAGCACCAGCAAGCTCGCCGATGTTTTCCACGGCCTGGGCTACGATTTTGATCGGATTCGTTCCGGCGAGGGCCGGGTGCCGCGTCTGTTTTTGGCCGCCCTGCCCGCCGATATGGTCGATATCCGCGAAAGCAAGGTCCGCAAGTCCCTATTTTTCCTGGCCCTGCTGCCTTTGGTCCTGCAAGCCAACGAAGAGCTTCTCGCCGACCGGCGCCGCCTCTGGCACATACGTTACCGCCTCCTTTTGGGCGAGCGCCTGAAAGCCACCGAGCGTCTTTGGCTGGCCATGATGAGCGAGCGCTATGGCGTCAAACGGGACGATGTCGACGCCTTGTTGAGACGCGTCGACATCATTCCACCGTCTCTCGCCCTGGCGCAAGCCGCCGAGGAAAGCGGCTGGGGAACGTCGCGTTTCACGCGCGAGGGCAACGCCGTATACGGCCAGTGGACCACCGCTGAACGCAAAGGCCTGACGCCGCGCCGGCGTGACAAAGGCATGACCCATAAAATCAAGTCTTTCGCGACCCTCTTCGATTCGGTCAGATCTTACGCCCGCAACCTCAACACCCACCGTTCCTATCGGGGATTCCGCAAGTCCCGAGCCCGGCTCAGGCAACAAGGCGCCCCCATCGACGGCGTCCTTCTGGCCGGACAACTGATCCGCTATTCGGTGCGGCAAATGGCTTACGTGGAAACCATCCGTGGCCTCATCAAAACCAACAACCTGCACCGCCTGGACGATTGCCGTCTGCGCGCCATCAAGGCGGATCGGAATACTCTGATCTGATGACCTTGTCCGGTTTCTCAATAACTTCCCGGACGGGCTCTAAGCATTTCAAGTTCGATCGGTGCGGTTCCACGTGAGTGGGGAATGCTATCTGGCCGAAAAATAAAACTGACGGCCCAGCCAGCGCCAACGGCCATCGGCCGCCAGCAAGGTGCAGTTGAGGCGCGTCCGTCCTTTGGGCAAGGGTTTTCCCAGGCGCACCTCGACACGGGTATCGGCCAGGCGGATCACCCGCACCTTGCCTTCGTGCGAGGAGAAACAGTTGAGCCGCTCCAGGCCCTTGATGCCGCCAGTGACCGTAAAGCCGATGACTGGCGGGTTGTTGTCGGTGATCAGGGGATCGGGAGGGGTCACCTCGGCGACCGTCAGCGGCAGCGCGTTCGCGGCCAGGCGGAAGCGGGCAAGAGCGCCGTATTTTTCGCTCATCGAAAAACGCGGCAGGAAGTAAAGATCGCCGTCGCCGCCGATGACCCCGGAATGCTGGCCGAAAGCGGCGCTGAAACCGGCCTCCATGATCAGTTTTCTCACCGCCAGGCTGGTTTCGCCGTAAGGATAAGCGAAGAGCTCGGGTTTGCTTCCCAGCTTCTCCACAAACCGCCGGGTGGCTTCGGCAAGTTCGCTCTGATTAGGTCCGGCCGCCGCCGCCGGCATGTGCGGATGCGATGCCGTATGGTGGCCGATGGTGACACCGGCATCGGCCATCTCGCGGATTTGCCGCCAGTTCATGTAGCTTTTGAGTCCCAGGTCGACGGCTTCGGTGCCGACGAACAGGGTAAAGGGGAAACCGGCCTCTTTCAGCCTTGGCCAAGCCACCGTATAAACGGAAAGATAAGCGTCGTCGGCCGAGATGCCGACGGTGCGCTCGGGCAGGGACGCGCCCCGACGCAAGGCGTCGACGATATCGGGCAGCGAAAGGACGTTATAAGCGCCGCTTTCGAGTTCTTTGAGATGGGCCTCGAACTGCTCGATGGTGATATTGGTGGAGGGGAGACTGGTTTCCCCGAAACGGTGATACATGAACACCACCGCCGAGGCATCGGCCAGGGCCGGCGGCGCCACCGCCGTAAAAATGGCTAATGCGTAAAGGGCGAGCCGTATTTTCCGGCGGCAAAACATGGCGAAGCGATGTCCGGTCTTGTTAGCGCAAAAGATTTTTCCCACTTATTTGAGCGAGGAACAAGTGCGATGTCCACAAACACGATCCTTTAAACCGCCAACATTGGAGGCCAAGGTGGCGAAAACCCTCGGCGAAGACGGGCTCTATATTTTGTTCCGCGAAGCCCGCGGCCATTACGGCTGGAGCGGCCAGCCGGTGCCGGAAGCCGTGCCGCTGCTTTACATCATTCCTTCCGGCAACGCGGAATCGCCGAGCACGGGATAGCGGCGGCTGTCGAACACTTGGTAATGCCACCATTCACGGCGGTAGAAATCCCAACCGGCGGACCTCATCAAGCCGAGGAGAAGAGTCCGGTTGCCCTGGGCTTGCGCCGAGACGCACGAGTTGCCGTGACGGGAGAAAACCGTGAATGCATCGAAGCCGGTACCCATCTCCAGTTCCCGACCCGAAAGATCGGTCAGGGTCAAATCGACGGCGACCCCGCGCGAGTGCGGCGAACCGCGGCGCGGATCCGCCAGGAACTCCGGATCGGGTCTGTGATTCCACAAAATCCACTGCGCTTCCGAAGGCCGGAAAGCATCGAAAATCTTCAATTTCAGCCCCCGCGCCGCCGCCAAATCGGCGGCACGTCCGAGCAGGCATTCGGCTTCGGCGTGGAGATAACACGCCGGCCGCCGGTAGACAGGCCGGCCGGTGAAATTGTTCTCGCCGCCATAAACGAGGTCGAGCAAAACACCATGGCGTTGCGGGGTGATTTCGACAAGGGACATGGGGAAAACCCGAGCACGGTTTCAACAGGCTCTTGCGTTGCCGGCGGCGTGAGGCAGTATAACCCGTGGAAAAAAAGTCGGAAGTGGTGAAGTAGTGTACTAGGCGTTAATGAAGATTCTTGCCCTCGATACGGCGGTTTCGGCTTGTTCGGTGGCTTTGTGGCGGGACGGCGGCGTCCGCGCAAGGCGCTACGAATTGATGCCACGCGGCCACGCGGAAGCCCTGATGCCAATGGTGGAAGACGTTCTCGCCGCCGCCGGGGAACGGATTCTCGGTCTTGACCTGCTCGCCGTCACCATTGGCCCGGGGACGTTCACGGGGCTGCGAGTCGGCTTGGCGGCGGCGCGGGGCATGGCCTTGGCCTCGGCGCTGCCGTGTCTCGGCGTCACCACCCTGGAGGCGGTGGCTTACGGAATCCCCGATGCGGAAAGGAAGGCAAGGACGGTCCTGGTGGTTTTGAACTCGAAAACAGAGATTCTCTTTGCCCAGTTTTTCTTGGCCGGCCTCGAACCCTTGTCGCCGCCCCTGGCGTTGGCCGCCGACGGCCTGGCCCGGGACATTCCACGTTCGCCGCTGTTGATCGCCGGCGATGCCGCCGGGCTGGCGGCGCAAAGGCTGACCGAATCCGGCATCGAAACGGCTCTCAGTTCCGCTCCCGCTCTTCCCGACGCGGCCGTGGTGGCGGCCATCGCCGCCCGCCGCTGGCGTCCGGGGCAGGCGGTGGCGTCGCCGTCTCCCTTGTACTTGCGGCCGCCGGCCGCCATCCCGGCGAAGAACGGCGGCCGGCGATGACGTCGTTCGGCATCGTTTCGTGTTCCAAGGCACATGCCGAGGTCACAGCGGCTCTTCTGGGCGCCTGTTTCGACAAGGCATGGGATGGCGCCGCCATCGCCGGTTTCATGAACACTCCCGGCGCCTTCGGCTTCATTGGCTGTTGCAGCTCCGTCCCGCAAGGCTTCATTCTCCGCCGGGCGGCCGGTGGCGAATGCGAGATCGTCCGCCTGGGCGTATCGGCCGGGCGGCGCCGCGCCGGCTGGGCGGCTCGGCTTATGGCGGTGGCTTTGGAAAGCGCCGCCGGAAAGGGCGCCGCCGGCGGTTATTGCTTGCGGATCAACAGGCGGTGAACCGATTGCTTTCCTTTCGCCGGATCCTCCGGCTCCAGGCTCAACACCGTGTGACCGTGCTCGCGCACCGAACGGGGGACGTTTTCCAAGGGTTCGGCGCCTTTGAGACGCACCTCGGCGACTTGCCCCGGAGACATCCGTTCCAGCAAAAGTTTTGTTTTGACGAACGTCAGGGGACAGACCTCCGGGGTTATATCAAGAGAATAGTCGATCTCATTAACCTTATTGTTCCTGGATGTTTTTTTCATGTGAAGTTCTTGCTTATGTTGGAAATATTAATTATATAGTATTCCATCATAAAAAAAGATGGAAAGAATTTTAGATGAGCGACAAACCCAGTGTTTATGAATTGATGGAATTGACAACCGAGATCGTCGCCGCTCACGCCGGCAACAACTCGGTGGCAATTGGCGATCTGCCCCAGTTGATTCAAGACGTTTACAAGACTTTGCTGGCGGTTGGAACCGCTCCGGCGGTGCCTGAACGTCCGCGTCCCGCCGTTTCGGTCAAGAAGTCGATTTTTCCCGATTACCTCGTTTGTCTTGAGGACGGCAAGAAGCTGAAAATGCTCAAGCGGCATCTCAAGACGTCTTTTGACATGACTCCCGAGGAATACCGGGAACGTTGGGGATTGTCGCCGGACTATCCGATGGTGGCCCCCAACTACGCCAAGCATCGCAGCAATTTGGCCAAGAAAATCGGTTTAGGTACCAAGCCCCGCAAGCGGCGCCGCAAGTCGCGCTAACTTTTTTGCTGGCCAATTGTCGGGATTAACGGGCCTTTGCCGTCCGTTCCATCTGGAACCGTAAAGTAATCATGTCGCGGCTATCTAGAATAGAACAGCTTTGCATCGACAAAGGCTTGAAGATGACCGAGCAGCGCCGGATCATCGCCCGCGTTCTTTCCGAATCCACCGACCATCCCGATGTCGAGGAGGTCTACCGGCGGTCCGTAAAAATGGATCCGGGCATCAGCATAGCCACCGTTTACCGCACCGTGCGCCTGTTCGAGGAAGCCGACATCCTGGAACGACTGGATTTCGGAAGCGGTCGGGCGCACTATGAAGAAGCCACCGACGATCACCATGATCATCTGATAGACATCCAATCCGGCAAGGTCATTGAATTTCAAAGCGACGCCATTGAAGGCTTGCAGGAAAAAGTCGCCAAGGAATACGGCTACAAGCTGATCGGCCACAAACTGGAGCTATTTGGCGTTCCCCTCGCCGGCGGTAAGGGAAAAAAAAAGAAATAGGTGATGACAGCCCTTTCCATCCCGCGGCCACCGCTTGACTCCTGGAGTCGGCATGTTACGGTCTGGCGAGGATAACGTAAGCATTCGCGAACTCTTTCGGAGGTTCGGAGAAGTCGGCCGGGCGAATGATCAATACAGCCCATGCAAACCATGGGACGCAGCCGCGATGGGTTCCTTGCCTGTTCGGCCTGCCGGCTGGCTGACGCGGTAGCATAGCGACCTTGGCGAAAAAACTTCACATCAAGACTTACGGTTGCCAGAT
>JAUXMA010000384.1 GCA_030623425.1 Rhodospirillaceae bacterium | reverse complement strand
TGCTGGTTATGAATTCTATGGCGGACAAGTCCACCAAAACCGCGGTTTCCCCGCAGTTGATAAGACCGATGAGCACATCTTCAAACAACTGACGGGTGTCAATATCGAGCGACCCATGGGGCACTACAACCGTAATGTCACCCTTCTTGAACTGATCAATCTTCATTTTTACACCTTCAGCCAACATTTCCCGTTTGACTTACTTTCCAAGGTCCATCCTGCCAAAACAACGGTCCGCAAGCAATAAAGCAATGGGGTCAGATCTTGCATTACCACATTTTTTCTGTAGACTTCCCCTGCGCATGGCCGATGAAAATGAATGTGGCAATGCAAGACCTGACCCCGTAGACCCGGCGATCCTCCCATGACGGTTGCCGTTACGGTGGTCTGAATATGGTCTTTTTTTAGTCTTTATCCCCCCGAGAACCACACGTCTACTCCGTCCCCTCCCCGACCGGACCGGAAAGCGCGTTTGTGGGGCTGTTAACGCAGCCGAGCACCCAGACGTCGTAGACCGGGTGTTCGAGGGCGCTGAGCGCCGGGCTCGAGGCGAACATCCAACCGCGGAACAGGCTGACCGCCGCCTCGCCGGGCCTGACCTCCCATATATCCAGGAAGGAGGCGCTTTCCGGCGTTTCCTCGGGCGGCCGCTTGTCGCAGACGCGGGCGATGATCTCCAGGGTGCCGAAACGGATCACCCGGCCGACCGGCGCCTCGATGGTGGAAACCCTGGCCGTGACCTTGTCCAGCCCCCGCAACACCACGATCTCGTAAGGCTCGGCCTGGGCCGGCAAGACGGCGGCGGCGGCGGCGAAAAAAGCAACCCAGCGCAACAAGCCTCTAGTGGCCAGTTCGGCGACGAAAGCGGCGGCGCGGGCGTAGCCCCGGGATCGAACCAAGGCGGCGGCAAAATTATTTCGGGCCACCGCCGGATCAGGGACCGCCGGTGGCGAGGAAGATGATTTCACCGACTTGATCCTCCAGCGAACGGAAATCCTTGGTCTTGGCGAAGCGGCCGCCGTCGGCGATGAATTTCTTTTCATTGCCCGGCTCCAGGCGCACGTACTTGCCGCCCATCAGGCCGGCGCTGGCGATGGAAGCGACCGTGTCGACGGGCAGCCGGAGATGACCGGCGACCGACAAGGTGACCACGGCGTCGTAGGTCTCGGAATCCAGACCAAGTTCGACGACCTTGCCGACCTTGATGCCGTTGACGCGGACGTCGCTGCCTGTCTTGAGGCCGCCGATCTTGTAAAACAACGCCGTCACCTGATAACCCCGCACGGCCTTGACCTCGGCCATCGAGTAGGCAAAGTAAACGAACACCCCGGCGACCATTAGAACGACGGCGCCCATGACCGTTTCGATGGCGTTTTTACCCATGACTATCGCTCCCCCGTAGCAGCATCGCTTCCCGCCCTGTTCACTGTTTCCCCGCCGCCGGGGGATTGCTCCCGGTTTTTCGCCCTTGCTCTTTATTCCGCGCCTTGCCCTGGCTGATGATCAGTTCCAGAAGCTCGCCGACGATCATGGCGTCCTGGGTGAAAGTGATGGCTTCGCCCGGTTGCAGGAACGTCTCCTCGCCGCCAGGTTCCAAGACGATGTATTTGTTCCCGAACAGGCCGTCGGTATGAATGGCCGCCGAGGTGTCGGTCGGCAGTTTGATATCGCTGGTGATTTTCAGGCTGACCACCGCCCGGTAGTTTTCGTCGAGAGACAAGTCCCCGA
>JAUXMA010000033.1 GCA_030623425.1 Rhodospirillaceae bacterium | reverse complement strand
CGAAAAACTTGCCTGGCTCAGGCTGATCCGTACGGAAAACGTCGGGCCCATCACCTTTTATCGGCTTCTTGACCATTTCGGCTGCGCCGCCGCCGCCCTCGCCGCCCTGCCGGAAATGGCGCAAAGAGGCGGTCTCGGGAAGGCCATCAAGGTTTGCGCCAAGGCCGCTGCCTCGCGCGAGATGGAGGCGCTGGCCGCGATCGGCGCCAAACTGATCGCCCGGGACGAGCCCGATTACCCGCCGCTTTTGGCGCATGTCGAGGACGCGCCGCCGCTGATCAGCTTCAAAGGCCACGTCCATCTTCTGCGCAAAAAGGCGATCGCCGTGGTCGGGGCGAGGAATGCTTCCGTCAACGGCCGCAATTTCGCCCGCCGAATCGCCGCCGCCCTTGGCGAGGGCGGATTTGTGGTCGTTTCCGGAATGGCCAGAGGTATCGATTCTTGTGCCCATGAAGGGGCGCTCGCCACCGGCACCGTCGCCGTCGTCGCCGGCGGCATCGATGTCGTTTACCCGAAGGAAAACGCCGGTCTTTACACCGAAATCACCGAACGGGGCGCGTTGATCTCCGAGATCGAGCCCGGCACCAAGCCGCTGGCCCGCCACTTCCCCCGCCGCAACCGGCTTATTTCCGGACTCTCTCGCGGTGTCGTCGTCGTCGAGGCGTCGCCGCGTTCGGGCTCCCTGATCACCGCCCGAATGGCCCTGGAGCAGGGGCGTGAGGTCTTCGCCGTTCCGGGATCCCCATTGGATCCCAGATCCAGGGGGAGCAACGATTTGATCCGCCAGGGAGCGATATTGTGCGAATCGGCCGACGATGTTTTCCGCGTCACCAACGAGATGAGGCAACCCCCCCTCGGCGAAGGGCAATCCCTTGAGCTCACAACACCTTGCGCCAAGCGGCCGAGTCAAAAGGAGATTGACTCCGGGCGTTCGACGATAGATGAAAGTCTTGATTCCGCGCCGGTGATGGTTGACGAACTCATCCGCAATTGCCAATTGTCGCCTGCCGTTGTTTCTTTGGTCCTGCTGGAAATGGAACTGGCGGGCCGGTTGGAACGGCATCCGGGAAACCGGGTTTCGCGTCTGCTGCCGCCGATTTCGCGAGACTGAACGTCGGCGTCAACGGGCCGCGGCGCCCAGGGGATAGAGGAGTCGTGCACCGAACGCGGGCTTGCCGTCCGGTCCGAGTGGCGGCAAACCGAGGTTCGGGTCAGCGGATTAAAATGAACATCGTCATTGTCGAATCGCCGGCCAAGGCGAAAACGATCAACAAATATCTGGGCCCGGACTATACCGTTCTGGCCAGCTATGGGCATGTTCGCGACCTGCCGTCCAGGGACGGCTCGGTCCGTCCCGACGCCGATTTCGCGATGAACTGGGAAGTCGACGCCAAGGCCCGAAAGCACATCAAAAGGATCGCCGCCGCCGTCAAGGACGCCGACCGCCTCTACCTCGCCACCGATCCCGACCGCGAGGGCGAGGCCATCTCCTGGCACGTCTGCGAGGCGCTCGGCGGCAAGAAGGCCTTGGCCGGCGTCGACGTCAAGCGCGTCGTTTTCAACGAAATCACCAAAAGCGCCATCCTCGAGGCTTTCGCCCATCCCCGCGACTTGGATTGGGAACTCGTCGAAGCCTACCTGGCGCGCCGCGCGCTGGACTATTTGGTCGGCTTCACGCTGTCGCCGATGTTGTGGCGTAAGCTGCCGGGATCGCGCTCGGCCGGCCGCGTGCAGTCGGTGGCGTTGCGGTTGATTTGCGAGCGCGAGAACGAGATCGAGGATTTCCGGTCGCGGGAATATTGGACCGTCGATGCCGAATTCATCGGCAAGGACAGATCCTTCAGCGCCCGTCTGACCCACTTAGGCGGCGACAAGCTGGAAAAGATGACACTGGCCGACGCCGCCGCCGCCAAGGCCGCCGCCGCCGCCGTCGAGGCCGCCGCCTTTTCCGTCGCCCATGTCGAGCGCAAGAAAGTCCGCCGCAATCCGGCGGCGCCCTTCACCACCTCGACACTGCAGCAGGAGGCCTCGCGCAAGCTCCATTTCGGCGCCCGCCACACCATGCGGATCGCGCAAGAGCTTTACGAAGGCGTCAATGTCGGCGACGACAGCGCCGGGCTGATCACCTACATGCGGACCGACGGCGTGCAGATAGCCGGCGAGGCCATCGCCGCCTGCCGCCGTTTCATCGGCGAGAATTGGGGCGACGCCTACCTGCCGAAATCGCCCAGGGTTTACAAAAGCAAGGCCAAGAACGCCCAGGAAGCGCACGAAGCCATCCGCCCCACCGATGTCCGCCGCCGCCCCGAAACCGTCTCGCGCTACCTGAACAAGGATCAGCGGCGGCTTTACGAGTTGATCTGGAAACGCACCATTGCCAGCCAGATGCAACCGGCGGTGCTCGATCAAGTCGCCGCCGACATCTCGTCGCCGGACCAACGGGTGGTTTTGCGCGCCACCGGCTCGGTCGTCGCCTTCGACGGCTTCTACAAGCTCTACCGGGAAGGCCGGGACGACAGCGGCGGCGAGGATGCGGACCGCGTCCTCCCCGAGCTCCAAGTCGGCGAGGCCCTGCGAGTTAAAGGCGTCAAGCCGGACCAGCACTTCACCCAGCCGCCGCCGCGTTTCTCGGAGGCCAGCCTGGTCAAGCGCCTCGAGGAGTTGGGCATCGGCCGGCCGTCCACCTATGCCTCCATTCTCTCGGTCCTTCAGGACCGGGACTACGTGCGCCTGCAAAAACGCCAATTCGTGCCGGAAGACCGCGGCCGTCTGGTGACCGCTTTCCTGACCAGCTTTTTCAGCCGCTACGTCGAATACAATTTCACCGCCGAGCTGGAGGACAAACTGGATGAAATCTCCGGCGGGCGTCTCGACTGGAAGGTGGTGTTGCACGAGTTCTGGAATACCTTCAGCAAGGCCGTCGACGAGACCCGGGAGCTGAGCGTCCGGGAAGTGTTGGAAGCGCTCGACGCAATTTTGGGTCCGCACTTCTTCCGCGGCGACGGTTCAGGCGCCGATCCCCGCGCCTGTCCGGATTGCGGCGATGGCCGGCTCAATTTGAAACTGGGCAAATACGGCGCCTTCATCGGCTGCTCCAATTATCCCGATTGCCGCTTCACCAAGCCGCTGACGGTGGCCGCCGGCGAGGGCGGCGAAGCGGCGCCCGCCGGCAACGGCCCGAGGCTTCTGGGCGCGGATCCGGCAAGCCGCCTCGAGGTCAGCCTGCGCCAGGGACCTTACGGCTATTACGTGCAGCTGGGCGGGGCGCGGGAAAAGGGCGGGACGCCGCCGAAACGGGCCTCCCTGCCCAAGGACATGGACCCGGAGACCCTCGACCTGGAGCGGGCGCTGGCGTTGCTGTCTTTGCCGCGCGAGATTGGCCGGCATCCCGAGAGCGGCGAGACGATCACCGCCGGCATCGGCCGCTATGGTCCTTACATCAAGCACGGCGGGGTCTACATTTCCCTCAAGGGCGGCGATGACGTGCTCGGCATCGGGCTCAACCGGGCGGTGGCGCTGATCGCCGATGCGCCCAGGAAGGAGCCGCCGAAACTCATCGGCAAGCACCCCGCCGACGGCAAGCCGGTGACTTTGCGTTCCGGCCGCTTCGGCCCCTACGTCCAGCACGGATCCTTGCGCGCCACCCTGCCCAAAGGCGTCGACAAGGGCGCCGTGAGCCTGGACGGGGCCGTCGCCATCCTCGCCGCCAAGGCGGCGAAGGGAAAGACCTCGGCGAAGAAAAAACCGGCCCGCAAGAAACCCGCCGCCAAGACATCGGCCTGATACCTTATTCCCTTGAGCAAAGCCAAATCGAAGACCGCTCCCTTTCCCAGCCGCGAGCAGGTCCTGGAGTTCATCCGGGAATGCGGCGGCGGCGGCGGCAAACGCGAGATCGTCCGCGCTTTCGGGCTCGATGGCAGGCAGGGGACGCGGCTGACAAAACTGCTGCGCGAGCTCAGGGACGAAGGCCTGATCGGGCGGCGGCGCGGCAAGGCCGGGAAACTGCCTTCCGTCACCGTCGTCGAGGTCACCGGCACCGACATGGACGGCGAGGTGCTGGCCCGGCCGGTGGCCTGGCGGGGCGAGGGCGATCCGCCGGTGATCTACATGGCGCCGGAGCGCCGCGGGCGGCCGGCCCCGGGCGCCGGTGACCGGCTGCTGGCAAGACTCGCCCCGGCCGGCGGCGGGACCTATCAAGGGCGGACCATGCGCCGCCTGCCGACGGCGCCGGCGGGGGTGCTGGGAATCTACCAGCGGGTCGGCGGCGAAGGGCGGATCAGGCCAGCCGGCAGCCGCGCCAGGGGCGAATTCATCGTCGCCGCCGATGAGTCCGATGGCGCCGAAAACGGCGACCTGGTGCGCGCCGACGTCCTGCCCGGCCGGCGGCTGGGGCTGAAAAGGGCCCGCGTCACCGAGCGCTTGGCAAGCACCGACGGGCCCAGGTCCCTAAGCCTGATCGCCATCCACGATCATGATATCCCGACCGAGTTCTCCAAGGACGCCCTCGCCCAGGCGGCGGCCGCCGGCCCGGCGCCCTTGGACGGCCGCGACGATCTCCGCGGCGTCGCCTTCGTCACCATCGACGGCGCCGATGCCCGCGACTTCGACGACGCCGTTTGGGCCGAGCCCGACGACGATCCGAAAAACCCCGGCGGCTGGCGGCTGATCGTCGCCATCGCCGACGTCGCCTGGTACGTGCGCCCGGGGGATCCTTTGGACGAGGCGGCTTACGGGCGCGGCAACTCGGTCTACTTCCCCGACCGGGTGGTGCCGATGCTGCCGGCGGCGCTTTCCAACGGCTGGTGTTCCTTGAACCCCGGCGAGGACCGGCCTTGCCTCGCCGCCCATATGTGGATCGATGCCATGGGCGTCCTGCTCCGCCACCGCTTTCAGCGCGCTCTCATGCGTTCGGCGGCGCGCTTGACATACACGCAGGCGCAAGCCGCCCGCGACGGCGCCCCGGACGATGTGGTGAAACCCTTGATGGCGAGCGTCATCGCGCCCCTCTATGGCGCCTACGCGGCGCTGGCCAAAGGGCGGAAAGAGCGCGGCGTGCTGGAACTCGACATGCCCGAGCGCCGGGTGGTGCTCGGCGAGGACGGCAACGTGGTCAGGATGGAGACCAGGCCCCGCCTCGACAGCCACAGATTGATCGAGGAATTGATGATCGCCGCCAACGTCGCCGCCGCCGAAACCTTGGAAAGGCTCAAGCAGCCCTGCATGTACCGGATTCACGACGCCCCGGCGGCCGAAAAGATGGAGGCACTGCGCCAGTTCCTCGACAGCCTCGGCCTCAGGCTGGCCAAGGGCCAGGTCACCAAACCGGACCACTTCAACCGCATCCTCGCCAAGGTCAGGGGCGGGCCCGACGAGCGGATGGTCAACGAGATCGTCCTGCGCAGCCAGGCGCAGGCCGAATACTCGCCCGCCAACATCGGCCACTTCGGCCTGGCGCTCGGGCGTTACTGCCATTTCACTTCGCCGATCCGCCGTTACGCCGACCTGTTGGTCCACCGCGCCCTCATCGGCGGGCTGAAACTGGGACAGGGCGGCCTCAAGCCGGTACCTGGCGATGACGCCGGAGTGGGCGCCCACCTCTCGCAAACGGAACGGCGCGCCGTCGCCGCCGAGCGCGGCGCCGTCGACCGTTTCACCGCCGCCTTTCTGGCCGAGCGCGTCGGCGCCCGGTTCGCGGCCCGCGTCAACGGCGTCACCCGTTTCGGTCTGTTCGTCACTTTGGACGACATCGGCGGCGACGGATTGGTTCCGCTAGGCACCCTGCCCGAGGACCACTACATCCACGACGCCGACCGCCATGTCCTTCGCGGCCGGCGGACGAAACGGGAATACCGGCTGGGCGATGAGGTGGAAGTGATCCTGGCCGAGGCCGAGCCGCTCACCGGCGGCCTGATCCTGCATCTTTTGTCCGGCCAAGGCAAAGCGGGCGGGAAACGGCGCCGGGCTGGTGCCGGCACGGGCCGGGCGGCGGCCAAAGGGGGCGCGTCCAGAAGGCGGAAAATCAGTCGGTAATGGAAAATCGGGTAGTGACGAAGGCCGCAAAATCGTCGACAATCGCCACCATGATCCGGCACCGCGATTTGGCGATCCGTCTTGCCGCCGCCCTGCTTGTCTGCTTGTTGAGCGCCTGCGCGCCGCAGCGGATATTGCCGAAAGAGACCGGCGCCTTTTTCTCCACGGGTTCGGCAACGGAGGTTTTCACCGCCGGCTACAGCGGCATCAGCGAAAAGTACATCGACAGAATTTCGTTGGCCGTCATCGCCCTCGAGGGGATGCGGGGACTCGGCACCATCGATCCCGGGTTGGTGGTGAGCCGCCGCGGAAACACCATCATTCTGACCGACAACGACCGGGTCGTGGCCCGCTTTCCGGCCCCTCTAGACAACGATGCCCAGAAGTGGGCGGCGCTCACCGTCGAAATCTCGACCGCCGGCGGCATGGCTTCCAAGCAACTGCGCGCCGCCAGCAATGAAACGCTTTACGAGGCGGTCTTCGACGGGATGCTGTCCAACCTCGATGTCTTCTCGCGCTATGCCGGGGTCGAAGAAGCCAGGAAGAACCGCGCCAAGCGCGCGGGATTCGGCGGCATCGGCATCCGCTTCAAGCTCAAGCGGGGGGAATTCCGGGTGACCTTCGTCATGCCGAACACGCCGGCGGCCCGGGCCGGCATCAAAAAAGGCGACATCATCACCTACGTCGGCCAGGTCCCCGTCAAAGGATTGCGAGCGAGCGAGGTCGGGGCGCAATTGCGCGGCCCGATCGGCAGCCGGGTTACGGTTACGGTCCGCCGCCTGGGCCAAGCCGGACCGTTAACATTCGAAACCGAACGCGCCCACATTGTCGGCGTCACCGTCACCTTGAGCGAGAGGAACGGCATCGTTTTCCTGAAAGTCAGCGGATTTAACAAAAACACCGCCCGCAGCATGGCCAAGAAATTGAAGAAAGCGAAAAAAATGCTGGGAGCGAAGATCAAGGGCCTGGTGCTGGATTTGCGCGGCAACCCCGGCGGGCTTTTGAAACAGTCGATCCGGGTCGCCGATCTGTTCCTCGCCCAGGGACAGATTATCAAGACCCGAGGGCGGCATCCGGACAGTATCAAGCACTACGAGGCCAGCGACCCCGACTTGGTCACCGGCGTTCCCCTGGTCGTGCTGGTGGACGGAAAATCGGCCTCCGCCGCCGAGATCGTCGCCGCCGCCCTGCAGGATCGCGGGCGGGCGGTGGTCATCGGCACCTCGTCCTTCGGCAAGGGTACGGTGCAAACCGTGATCCGCCTTCCCAATGGCGGTGAAATCACTCTCACATGGTCGCGCCTGATTGCGCCGTCGGGCTATGCTCTGCACGGCCTCGGCGTGATGCCCGCCATTTGCACCAGCGGCGCCAACGGCGGCCAGCTGGAATTGATCGACCAAGCGCTCATGGCCAGGATGAAAACGTCCACCCTCATGGAAGCCTGGCGCAAGGCCGACCTCAAGAACGAGAGCCAGCGCAAGGGCTTGCGCGCCTCCTGTCCGGCCGAACCGCGCAAGAAATCCGTGGAAGTCGAGGTGGCCAGCCGCCTCATCAGCAACCGTTCGCTCTACAACCGCGCCCTCAGCCTGACCTCGGCCGTCGACGCGGCGCGGCATTGAGGAAGACTAGTGGCCCGCGCCGCCGCCCTTGACAGCAACGACGCCGCCTGTATGGTTCGCCGCTGGCGCTAACAATTGTTCGTTGCAACCGGGAACCTCGCGATGGCAAAAAC
The DNA here is from genome assembly GCA_030623425.1 of Rhodospirillaceae bacterium. Taxonomy (GTDB): domain Bacteria; phylum Pseudomonadota; class Alphaproteobacteria; order Rhodospirillales; family 2-02-FULL-58-16. Next base: position 2,164 of record JAUXMA010000033.1, on the reverse strand, counting down.
CAATACCATCCTCATCAAGCTGGTCAGCACCGCCGACACCGGGTTCTATTACGTGACCAAAAAAAATACCCGCAATTCCACCGACAAGTTGGCGTTCCGCAAATACGATCCGGTGGTGCGCAAGCACGTCCTTTTCAAGGAATCCAAGATCAAATAACCGGCGCCGCCGCGGCCGCCGCATTTGAAGAGTCGAAGAGTCCTTTTCGGGGATGTCCGGAAACTCTAAGGCCCGCTGACACTGGGAAGCATGCCGTCGACGATGAGGATCCGCGCCAAAAATCCTTCCTGAAAATTGCCGGGATTCTATCTTCAAAACGCGTCGTGGCAAAACCCGCTTATGGGGATAGGTTACGGATCGATCCCCGGGTTCAATTCAAATATCTGTTTCAGCCCAATAACTTGGCAATCGTTTCCAGAAAGGTGGGAACGGAAATGGGTTTGGCGATATAGCCTTCGCAGCCCCCTTCCCTGATTTTTTCTTCGTCTCCCTTCATGGCGAAGGCGGTTACCGCGACCACCGGAATATCTTGAAGTTCCTCATCCGCTTTGATGATTTTGGTGACTTCGAGCCCGGAAATCTCGGGCAACTGAATATCCATGAGGATGAGATCCGGGTGGTGATCGCGGGCCAGTTTCAGAGCTTCCTTGCCATCCTTGGTCTGCACGGTGTTATAACCACTGGCCTGCAAGAGATCGTTGAACAGTTTCATATTGAGTTCGTTGTCCTCAACGATCAGGATGGTCTTGGGCATCGCTATTGCTTATATCACCAATGTTCCACACCTTGAGCCGCCAAGCGGAAACCGCGCCCGCCCCGGCAGCGGTTTCGTTTGCAACAAATGAAACAAACGTACTAAAAACACTGCCTCTGGAAAGATGATTTCATGCCTTGATATTCTCCTTGGATGATGGAGGATTCCCCCGGCCAAGTCAAACGGCCGTCGCCAGCGGCATGGCTTCCTTGTCGCCGGCGTGAACCTGCTTATTCGCCGCTGACTTCCTCAACCATTTCTTGCAGGCGGGCGGTGTCGCGGATGATCAGAACGTCTTTTTTCCGTTCCAGGATGCCCTTGCGGGCCAATTCGTTCATCACCCGGGCGACGGTTTCGCGAGTGGTGCTGACGCGGCTGGCGATGTCGCCGTGCACCGGTATGGGCTGGATCGCCGCCCGGTTCTCGCCATCCATGCAGGTGCGGGCCTGGCGCAGCAAATCGGCATGCACCCGGTTGTTGGCGCCAAGGGTGCTCAATTCCATGATACGGTCGGTGGAAACGCGCACGATCCCGGCCAGACGCGTCATCACCCTGCGCGCCACTTGCGGGCGCTTCTCCAACAGACGCAGGAAGAACTTCCGCGGCAAGGCGGCGATCAGGCTGTCGGTCAGCGCCACGACTCTCGCCGACCGGGGGCGGCCGTCGAGGGCCGCCAACTCGCCGAAATAACTCCCCGCCGGCAGTTCGTCCAAGATGATGCCGCGTCCCGAAAAGGAATAATTGACGACGCGCGTCCTGCCTTCGACCACGAAGAAGACATCGCTGGATTTGTTTTCCCGGTCGATGATCTGCTGGTGGGGGAGATAGCGTTTCCAGCGGCAGGCGGTCTCTACCGCGGCCAATTCCTCGGGCCCGAGATCGGCGAGAAGATCAATTCCCGCCAAGCTCCTTGAATCCGGCTTCGGCGTGGCTGGCTTGCGCCGGCTCCGCTGTCCGGCATCGTTTCGCGTCGGTGCCATCGTTTGGTCCCCGACCAGACCCTACATGAGGAAATGGCCTGCTCCCGCCAACACTCGACAACGGGCCAGGCCGGCGGAACATTTATAACCGCCCTCATGTTACATGCCTATCCCGCTTCTGGCGAGTGGCGGCGGCTTTTGAAACCACGATCCGCTCTAGCGCCCCTCCCGCCACCAGGCCGCCATCAGGCCGCCCAGCACCAGGGCCAGGACCAAAAGCCCAGGCAGGAGCGAGACCTCGGCAACGCCGGTGACCAGATAAGAGGCGTTCCGTTTCAGGCCCATCCAGCCGCGTCCGGCGGTGTCGCGGCCAGCCATGGTGCGGCGGAAGTCCGGGATGCCGTCGACGATCCAAGCAATGCCGCCGCCGGTTGCCTTGGCGACCCCGGACAGGCGCTCCGGCGTCGCCCTGAGATCGGCCATTTCCAAGGG
>JAUXMA010000011.1 GCA_030623425.1 Rhodospirillaceae bacterium | reverse complement strand
TGGCTTGCCGTTGACAGCTTATTTTTCAGGCCCGAGGAACCTTATGAGTTTACTCGGAAAACCTACTTTCCCCCGCTCCATTTCGCAACGAAATAAACCATGTCAGGAAATATTACAAGAATGAAATTTAACCATCATGAATACCACAAGAAAAACTTGTATTTGATATATTCATAACGAATTTAATGAGCCGCTTGCAAAACTCCTCCTGAACGAAGGCCGTTTTTGCCCTGGCGTCTTGAATTGGCGTCGGTTCGGTGTATTTCCAGCTTTCCGCGGCTTGGTTTCGCGACCACGGGATGGTTTTGGCGATTTTCGGCATGGCTTTCCCGTTCCTCTCCCTTGCGGGGACGACCGCGCTTGCGCTTCGGCTTCTCGGGGCGCGGGCGGTCTTCAGCGGCTTCTCGCGCGCCTTGATCGCCGTGGCGTCGCGGGAGATGTGTCCGACCAGGCGGTCCTCGTCGGTCCTCTCGATCGGCGCCTCGTGCGGGCGGCTCGGCAAGGCGCTCCCAGCGAACTCAGCGAAGGCCCGCGAAAACGTCGCCTCGCTCGGAACCGCCGCCAGCCGCTCCCAGCCGCGCGGGCGGCGCGCGGGCGCCCCCCGCATTCTCAGACCGGGGACACCCCGTGGCCCCGGGGGTCGCGGGGGCGCCCCCCGCATTTCAAATACGGGGACACCCCGTGGCCCCGGGGGTCGCGCGGGCGCCCCCCGCATTCTCAGGCCGGGGACACCCCCTGGCCCCGGGAGGATAGTCCGACGCCTTTTCGCGCCGGCGTGCCCGGTGTTTTGCCGATGTTACAAACTCTGGATTTGCTCTAGGCGAAGCCGCATCAGTACTCCGGCAGGCCCAAATGAACGGTGTTGAGTCTGCCCATGGCTTGCAGCAGTCGATAGACGGCGAGGTGTTCGTCGTAGGAGGCGGAGGTGAAGTTGATCTGGGCGTTGATGACCTCGTTTTCGGCGTCGAGTACGTTGATCACCGTTTCCTTGCCGGCTTCGCGCAGTTTTTTGCGGGAATCGAAGACTTCGCCGGCGATGTTGACGGCGTTTTCCAAAAGCTCCAGCCGCAGCCGGGTGGTGAGCAGGGCTTGCCAGGCCAGTTTCGTCTGTTCCACTATTTTTCTGGCGATAAAGTCATGGTTGTCCTTGCTCGCCCGGTAGTCATAGGCCGCCTGCGTCATGCCGGCGGTGGTGGAAAAACCGCTGAAAAGATCCCATGAGCTCTGGACGGCAAAGGAATAATCGCGGCGGACGCCGACGACGGCGTTATTATTCTTCTCGAAATTCCACGTACCGACCAGGTCGAAAGACGGGAAATACTCGGACTTGACCAGGATTCGCCTTTCCCGCGCCACCTCGACCGTGGCGTTGGAATTGTCCATGGCCGGGTTTTCCACCAGGGCGATGTCAATGGCTCTTTCCAATTCGCTCGGAACCATTTCAACCGGCGGCACGGGGTCGGTTATGGTCTCGAGGTTGGGAGCATGGCCATAAACCTGAAAATAGCGGCTGACGGCGTCCTCCAACGCTCCCTCGAAGCTCACCCGGCGCTCTTTCGCAAGCTGCAGCCGCGACTTGGCCTGCAGGACGTCGACGGCGATGCCCGAGCCGCGCCGCACCCGTTCGTCCTCCAAACTCAACTGCCGTTGGATGGTCGTTTCGTTGTTGCGGGCCAAATCGATCAGCCGCATCTGCCTTAAAACGTCGATATAGGCGCTAATCCCTTCGAAGAGGATGTTCTGACGCGTTCCTTCCAGGGTCAGCTCGGCGATCTCCTTGGTCAAGCGCGCCGTCTTCACCAAAGATGCGGTGTTGTATCCGTTGAACAGGTTTTGGGTGGCCGTCACGCCGGCGGTGATACTCGTCCGACTCCAGACCTTGTGGTTTGGTAGCCGGGCGCGCTCGCCGGGACTGTCGATGTACTGGGGGCCGATTTTGCCGGTCGAGGACAAAGTCGGAAAATATCCCGCCCAGGATTTAGAGATTTCCTGGCGCCTCGATTCAACCGTCTTTTGTCCGGCCTTGATCTGCGGGTGATCGATGAGCAGAGTCGCCAATTCCTCTTCCAGCGAATCCGCCAAAGAAGTCCCGGCCGTTAACAGGCCCACTCCAACAGCCCAAAAGAAAATCCTCGAAAGGATCCTCACCTCAAGTATCAGCCCCTCAAATCCAGTGCCCAGGGTGAAGCTCAAGATATGGTATATGATACATGATATTCGGTCAAATGATGAATTTGAACGAATATCTAGTATAAACCTCCCGATGATTAATTTTATTGAAAGCCAGTTCAGGGAGAAGCTTGGCCTCTGTTAAGAGGCTTGAAATTCCTTTTTGCGCCCATTTCGAGGCGATCCTGGTCATTTTTTCCCTTCCTCCGAATTTCTCCCCATCGCCTCCCCGTAGCCGCCGCCGCCGGGGGTTTCGATGATGAAAACGTCGCCGGCGGCGACCTCGATCTTGTCGGTGGCGGCGAGGATCTCCACCGAACCCCGGGCCCGGTCGATGGCGTTTCTTCCCGCCGCGCCGGCGCCGCCGCCGGCCATGCCGGGCGGGCCCCGCCGCCGCCGCCCGGAAAGGATCGCCGCCGTCATCGGCTCCAGGAAGCGGATGCGGCGGCGGACGCCGTTTCCTCCCCTGAACCTGCCGCCGCCGGCCGAGCCGCGGCGGATCGAAAACTCCTCGACCCGCACCGGATAGCGCCACTCCAGCACTTCCGGGTCGGTCAAGCGCGAGTTGGTCATATGGGTGTGGACCGCGTCGGCGCCGTCGAAACCTGGCCCGGCGCCGGCGCCGCCGCAGATGGTTTCGTAGTACTGGTAATCGTCGTTGCCGAAGGTGAAATTGTTCATCGTGCCTTGGCTTGCCGCCATGACGCCAAGAGCCCCATAGAGGGCGTCGACGACGGCTTGGCTGGTCTCGACGTTGCCCGCGACCACCGCCGCCGGGTATCGGGGATTGAGCATCGAGCCTTCGGGAACGATGACGCGGAGCGGCTTCAGGCAGCCGGCGTTGAGCGGGATGTCGTCGTCGACCAGGGTCCGGAACACGTAGAGCACCGCCGCCCGGCAGACGGCGAAGGGGGCGTTGAAATTGCCCGGCCGCTGGCCCGAGGTGCCGGTGAAGTCGATGATCGCCTGTCTGGCCTTCTTGTCGATGGCGATCTTGACCTTGATGGCGCCGCCGTCGTCCATCTCGTATACGAAAGCGCCATCGTCGAGAAGGTCGACAACCCGGCGAACCGATTCCTCGGCGTTGTTCTGGACGTGCCCCATGTAGGCCCGGACCACGTCCAGTCCGTAGTGATCCACCATCCCCTGGAGTTCCCGCGCGCCTTTTTCGTTGGCGGCGATTTGCGCCCCGAGATCGGCGATGTTCCGCTCCGGGTTGCGCGCCGGCCAGCGCCCCGAACCGAGAAGTTCGCGGAGCTCGGTGTCGCGGAAACGGCCGTTCTCGACCAGCAGGAAGTTGTCGATCAGCACGCCTTCCTCGTCGATCGAGGTGCTGTCGGGCGGCATCGAGCCAGGCGTTATGCCGCCGATGTCGGCGTGATGCCCGCGGGAGCCGACAAAAAACAGCGGCTCTTCGCCGGCCTCGCCGAAGACCGGCGTAATCACGGTGACGTCGGGAAGATGGGTGCCGCCGTTATAGGGCGCGTTGAGGGCGTATACGTCACCCGGATTCATGGTGCCGAGACGTTCGGCGATGACGGTTTCGACGCTTTCGCCCATGGAGCCCAAATGCACGGGGATGTGCGGCGCGTTGGCGACCAACTGGCCGCCCTGGTCGAAGACGGCGCAGGAAAAGTCCAGACGTTCCTTGATGTTCACCGAATGGGCGGTGTTGGCCAGGGTCGCTCCCATCTGTTCGGCGATGGACATGAACAGGTTGTTGAAGATTTCCAACATCACCGGATCGGCCTCGGCGCCGATCGCCGCCCGCGCCGGGCGCGGCAGGCGGCGGCCGAGGATCAGGTGTCCCAAGGCGGTCGGCTCGGCCCGCCAGCCGGGCTCGACGACGGTGGTGGCGTGAGCGTCGACGATGATGGCCGGACCATCGATGACGTCGGCGGGCGAAAGCGCCTGCCGGCTGTATACGGGAGCCTGGTGCCAGGCGCCGCCGGAATAGACGCCGACGGTGTCCAGGGGTTGCGATGGCGCGGCACCGGCAACGGCGCGGATTTCCGTCTCTTCGACGGCCTCGGCGGCGGCCACCGCCTCGACCGAGATCGCCTCGACGATCAAACCGCGATCCGGGATGACGAAACCGAAGCGCCGCCCGTGGGCGGCTTCGAAATCGGCGGTCATGCGGGTCCGGTCGGCGAAGTCGACCATCAGCGCGCTATCGGTTCCGGCGTAACGCAAGTGGCTCTTGCGGAAGACCGAGACGGTGTCCTCGGCGACGCCCTGGCCGCGAAGTTCGGCTCGCGCCTCCATTTCCAGGGCATCGAGGGCGGCGGCCAAATCGCCGCTCATGCCGGCCTTGAGTTCGGCCTCGATACTTTGCCCGCGCATGGCGGTCATGTCCGCCAGGCCCAGGCCGTAAGCCGACAGCACGCCGGCCAGCGGATGGATGAGCACCCGGCTCATGGCGAGCGCGTCGGCGACCAGGCAGGCGTGCTGCCCGCCGGCGCCGCCGAAGCAGTTGAGCGTGTATTCGCTGACGTCGTAGCCGCGCTGTACGGAAATCCGCTTGATGGCGTTGGCCATGTTGTCGACGGCGATCATCAAAAAACCTTCCGCCACCTGCTCGAGCCTCCGGATATCGCCGGTGGCGGCGGCGATGACGCCGGCCAAAGCGGTGAAACGCTCGCCGACGGCATCGGCGTCCAAGGGCTGGCCGCCATCCTTGCCAAAGACCCTGGGAAAGAATTTCGGCTGAATCTTGCCGACCATGACGTTGCAGTCGGTGACGGTGAGCGGCCCCCGGCGCCGGTAGCAGGCGGGGCCGGGATCGGCGCCGGCCGAATCCGGCCCGACCCGGAAGCGCGCCCCGTCGAAATGGAGGATCGAGCCGCCGCCGGCCGCCACCGTGTGGATGCGCATCATCGGCGCCCGCATGCGCACCCCCGCGACCAGGGTTTCGAAAGCGCGTTCGAATTCGCCGTTGTAATGGGAAACGTCGGTTGAAGTGCCGCCCATGTCGAAGCCGATGACCTTGCCGAATCCGGCCAGGGCGGCGGTCCGCGCCATGCCGACGACGCCGCCGGCGGGACCGGAGAGAATACTGTCCTTGCCCTCGAACAGCGCCGCCTCGGCGAGACCGCCGTTGGAGCGCATGAACATCAGCCGGGCGCCGCCCAATTCGGCGGCGACGCTGTCCACGTAACGGCGCAGCAGGGGCGAGAGATAGGCATCGACGACGGTGGTGTCGCCGCGGCTGACCAGTTTCATCAGCGGACTGACGGCATGCGAGGCGGAGACCCGGGCGAAACCGATGTCCGCGGCCAGTCCGGCGACCGCTTCCTCGTGTTGGGGATACCGGTAAGCATGCATGAAGACGATGGCGGCGGAACGGATTCCCTCGTCGTGGGCGGCTTGCAGATCGGCGCGGGCGCGTTCAAGGTCGGGCCGGATCAGAACCTCGCCCTTGGCGCCGATCCGCTCGTCCACCTCGATCACCCGGACGTAAAGCATGGGCGGCAGAACGATGTGGCGGGCGAAAAGCCGCGGCCGGTTCTGATAGCCGATGCGAAGGGCGTCTCCGAATCCCTTGGTGATGACCAAAACCGTGTCTTCGCCCTGGCGCTCCAAAAGCGCGTTGGTCGCCACCGTCGTGCCCATTTTGACGGCCTCGATGGCGTCCGCCGGGATCGCCGCGCCGGCGGCGACGCCCAAAAGGGCGCGGATGCCCTCGACGGCGGCGTCGGCGTAGCGCTCCGGGTTGACCGAAAGCAGTTTCCGCGTCACCACCCGGCCGTCGGGCCGGCGGGCGACCACGTCGGTAAAGGTGCCGCCCCGGTCGATCCAGAATTGCCATCGCCGGCCGCAAGCGGAAGGCGGGCCGGCGGAGGGCGGCCAGTTGGTCATCTAAGGAACTCGCCGGTTACGCCGATGGGTGGATGCGGCTCGTCGGATGGCGGGGTGCCGGGGAAGCGCCAAGACCCGGTCCCGTTTACAGGTTGCGGGCCTGGTCGCGGAGCCGGTCGACGAAAATTTCAAGCAAATGATGAATTATCCTGTCCTCTTCGGCGAGCCGGTCGAGTCTAATTTTGAAGGCTTCCTGGGGAATGATCGACAGCGTCGCGTCCGTCAGGGCCTTGGCCGTCGCCATGCGCGGCTGATCGTCGATCAGGGCCATTTCTCCGATGATGTCGCCACGCCCCACCGTCGCGATGATAATATCGCGATCACCCGATTTGAGCGAAATCTCAACCTCTCCGGAGGTGATAAAAAAGGCCTCGTCACCGGGGTCGCCTTCCTGGAAAATGACGTCGCCGGCGCGGCAAACCCGTTGGTCAATGGTTTTGGTTGCCGGCTTTCCCCGTTCCGCCGCCTTTTTCACGGGAGTTTCGAGGCTTTCCTTCCCTTGCCTGTCTTTATCGCCGAGCAGGCGGTCGAGCTTTTTCGAGATCAAAGCCCCCACCTCCTCGCCCAGGGCGTCCGAACCGAGGCGTTGGCGCAGATCGTTGACCGCCCTGACGAAGTCTTGGCGGGAGCTTCCTTTGGGAAGGAGTCCGGTCATGGACGATATTTTTTCGACGACGGCCAAGAGACTTTTCAGGACATCCATCCGATGCTTGGCGCCGAATTCCGACTGGCTCAGATCCAGCAAATAACCGATCTTGACCGCTCGATTGGGCAATAGCTCGAGAATGCTTGCGATGCCTTCCTCGGGCGAAAGATCGTCGTCGCCGGTTTTCAGCACCATCCTGGCGCGGCGGGTGACGGCTTCGCTCACCCTCCCGCCGCCGACAAGGCCGCCGAAGTCGATCAGGTTTTCAAGCAGCGAGGTAAACGCGGTCTTGTCGGTCTCGTCGCTTTCCCGCGTCAATGGCTGGGTGCCTGAAACCGCCCGCTCCACCCTTTCCAACAACACGCCCTGGGTGGCCGGCATCCGATGACGCGCCATCACCGCGTTGAACCGGTCGAGAAGGGTTGCGTCGGGTTTTCCCGAGCGGTATCGGCCGGCGCTCAACTGGGCCATGATGCGAAGGGCCGAAATCAGGTCCGGCTGGGGGCCAAGAAGGTCCTTGACGGCCTCGGCGCCGTCGACAATTTCGGCGCAGATTTCGTCGACATGGGCGAGCGCCTCGGCATCGGTTTTTTTGTCCAGCAGTTCGATGACCAGAAGCAGTTTGTTTTTCCACTCACGCGCTTGACCGACATAGGCGGCAAGCACGGCGCCAGTGAAAAAAACTCGGAACCTGGGAGCGAAGGCTTGGCGAATGCCGTCGAGGGCGGCCGTCAGACCCTTGTTTTTGAGTATCGCCAGGTACTTGCCGGTGTCCTCGGTGTCCCTGGCCCGCTCCGTAAACTGGCGCACCAATTTGTATAACAGGTCGTTGCGGGCCTTGGAATCTTCACCCAGGGCCCGCGCCTGGATGGAGGCGATCCTGTGAATCGCCTGGTTGTGCAAGGTTTCCCTCAGGGACAATTGCCGGATGTGCCGGTGATTGTGCAAGAGTTCGAGCGCCGTGATGCCTTGTTCATCAAGGTAATTTCTGAGAAGGCGGCCAACGGTTTTACGCGCCTCGAAGGCGCAGAAATCATCCACGCCCGCGCAAACGAACGCCTCGTCGATAGGCGAAATGGTGATCGGCTTCTCGGCTTTTTTGGCGCATTCCTTCTGGAAGACGATCTCTTCCCCGGAGCCATCTTCTTCCCTGGTCACCCTGACGGCGTCGTGCTGATTGGTTTCCAACAGGGCCTGCGCCCGGATCATGGCTTCGGGTGTGGCGCGGTAAGTGGAATCGATGATCCAGCGTTTATCCTGGCCAACCAGCACCTCGTAAGCGATGTTCTTGTCAGACCACAAATCACTTTCTCCCTTGAGCGAACCGGCGCCATCGAGAATGTCCGTCCGATGCCGCGCCCGCCATGTTCCCCGGACATTAAAAGCATCGCCATTGGCCGTCCACCATGTCCTTTCCTGAATTTCCTTGGCCGGGAAAATTAACCAATGGAGAACTCCCGGCAATCGAAATTTTTACAAGCCCGCCATCCCATCCTTTCCCGCTTTCGCTTTCCGTTGACGGTCCTCTTTGCCGCCGCCGCCGGCGCCGCCTTCGCCGCCAGTTTCAGCCAGCACGTTTCGCACGGGCCGGGACGAAGCCTTGGCGCCGGCGGTCAAAAAACCGGCGCCCAGTCCCTGAACGCCATTTGACCACGCCCGGTTTTACGAATTATAGTCGCTTCCATGAAGGGGCTCATGATCATTCTCGCGGTCCTGGTGGCAATCGCGTTGATCCTGGCGGTTTGGGTGTCCGTGAGCATGGTCAAGACCCAGGCCGCCACGGCCACAAATCCACGCAAGCGCAAGGCGGCGGAGGAACCTTCCCCACCCGCCGAAAAGGCGGCCGCCGGCAAAAAGCCGGAAAGCTCCGACCGGGACTTTACCCCTTCGCAATTCTGATTTTCCGCCGGCGGTTCCGATGAATCCTGTTCGCCGCGGGGATGCTGAAAAGTCATGGGATGGAGAAACGTTTTCATATCGACGCTGCTGCTGCTTGCCGGCGCCGCCGCGGCCTTTGCCTTGTGGCGGCCGGTCATGGCCGTGACTGGCGCACGGCCAGCCGCGAGCCCACCGGCATCGCCCCGGACCCGGCGCTGACGCCGGAAGCCGTCGTCCAGGTTTACACGGCCCGCGCCTGGAGCTGGCGCGGCGCCTTCGCGGTGCACAGCTGGATCGCCGTAAAACCAACCGGCGCCGATGCGTTCAGCGTTTACGAAGTCATCGGCTGGCGCCTCTATCGCGGCCTTTCGGCGCTCATCGTCCACAACCGGCCGCCGGATGCCCGCTGGTTCGGGTCGGAACCGGACATTATCGCCGATCTGCGCGGCGACGGCGTCGACGCCATCATCGAACGCATCGCCGAGGCGGCCCGGCGTTATCCCTATAACGGCAAATACCGGCTCTGGCCCGGCCCCAACTCCAATACCTTCACCGCCTTCATTGGCCGCGCCGTGCCGGAGCTCAAACTCGACCTGCCGCCGACCGCCATCGGCAAGGATTACCTTTCCGGCACCTTTTTCGCCCGCGCCCCCAGCGGCACCGGCTACCAGGTTTCCCTGTTCGGCCTTTTGGGCCTGCTGGTCGGGATCGAGGAAGGGGTGGAAGTGAACCTGCTCGGCCTCACCTTCGGCGTCGACGCCAAGGGCCTGGCGTTGAAACTACCCATGGCCGGACGCGTCGGCTTCGCCGGCCGGTGAATATTCGTAGTTAGGGCGAAAAGGACGCGGGCCGGGCCTTGGCGCCGCCGTCAGGCGTTGGTCTCGGCTTCCACGCCCAAGGCCGCCTGCGCCGCCGCCAGGCGCGCAATGGGCACCCGGTAGGGCGAGCAGGAAACGTAGTCCAATCCCACCTTCTGGCAAAAGTGGACGGTGGCCGGGTCGCCGCCGTGCTCGCCGCAAATGCCGATTTTTATGTCCGGCCGGGTTTGCCGGCCGCGGTCGGCGCCGATCCGGACCAATTCGCCGACGCTGTCCTGTTCGATGGTGATAAAGGGATCGCTTTCCATGATCCCCTTGTCGAGGTAGATCTGGATGAACGGGCCGGCGTCGTCGCGCGAAAGACCGAAAGTGGTCTGCGTCAGGTCATTGGTGCCGAAACTGAAAAATTGGGCGGTTTTGGCGATTTCACCGGCACGCAACGCGGCGCTGGGCAGTTCGATCATGGTGCCGACCAGGTAATCGAATTTGACTTGTTCCGCTTTCATCACTTCGGCGGCCATCTTTTCGACCGCCTCCTTGAGGATTTCGAACTCCTTTTTCAGGCTGACCAAGGGGATCATCACCTCTGGCTTCACCGACTTGCCCGCCTTGACGACCGCCGCCGCCGCTTCGAAGATGGCGCGCGCCTGCATCTCGTAGATTTCCGGGTAGGTAATGCCGAGACGGCAGCCGCGATGGCCGAGCATGGGGTTCAGCTCGTGCAATTGGGCGGCGCGGGCCTTGACGGCGGCGACGTCGGTGCCGGCGGCTTTGGCGACTTCGGCCATGCCCTCTTCCGTATGGGGCAGGAATTCGTGCAACGGCGGGTCGAGGAGGCGGATCGTCACCGGCAGTCCGTCCATGATGGCGAACAGGTCGACGAAGTCCCGCCGTTGATAGGGTAAAAGCTTGTCGACCGCCGCGCGGCGTTGGGTCTCGTCCTTGGCGACGATCACTTCGCGCATGTGGATGATGCGTTGGGGGTCGAAAAACATGTGCTCGGTGCGGACCAGGCCGATGCCCTCGGCGCCGAACTCACGCGCCATCTTGGCGTCGGCCGGCGTATCGGCGTTGGCGCGCACGCCCATGGTGCGGAATTCGTCCACCCATTCCATGAGCCGGGCGAAATCACCGGACATCTCCGGCTGGATGGTCGGGATCAGCCCCTCCATCACCTCGCCGCTGCTGCCGTCAATGGTGATGATGTCGCCTTCCTTGATAACGACGTTGCCCGCCGTCAGGGTCTTGGCGGTGTAATCGACCCGCAAATCGCCGGCCCCGGACACGCAGGGCGTCCCCATGCCGCGCGCCACCACCGCGGCATGGCTGGTCATGCCGCCACGGGTGGTCAGAATCCCTTCCGCGACGTGCATGCCGCCGATGTCTTCGGGGCTGGTTTCGATGCGCACCAGGATCACTTTTTCGCCATTCCCGACCCATGCCTCGGCGTCATCGGCGTTGAACACCACCTTCCCCGACGCCGCCCCCGGCGAGGCCGGCAAGCCCTTGGCCAGGACGGTGCGCTCCGCCTTCGGATCGAGGGTCGGATGGAGAAGCTGGTCGAGTTGCGCCGGGTCGACGCGGCGGACGGCTTCGGCCTTGTCGATCAACCCTTCGTCATGCATGTCGACGGCGATCTTGAACGACGCCTTCGCCGTGCGCTTGCCGGTGCGGGTCTGCAGCATCCACAGCTTGTTCTTCTGGACGGTGAATTCCATGTCCTGCATGTCCTTGTAATGCCGTTCCAGCTTGGCGCGCACCGAAACCAGCTGGTCATAGAGTTTGGGCAGGGTTTCTTCCATGGACGGCAGATCGGAGCCGGTGATCTTTTTCTCGGCGATGGTCAGGGGCTGGGGCGTGCGGATGCCGGCGACCACGTCCTCGCCCTGGGCGTTGGGCAGGAATTCGCCGTAATAAGCGTTCTCGCCGGTGGCCGGATTGCGGGTGAAGCAAACGCCGGTGGCGCAGTCGTCGCCCATGTTGCCGAAGACCATGGCCTGGACGTTGACCGCCGTGCCCCACTCCTCGGGGATATCGTGCAGCTTGCGGTAGGTGATGGCCCGTTTGTTCATCCACGAGCTGAAGACGGCGCCGATGGCGCCCCAGAGCTGTTCTTGGGGATCTTGCGGGAACGGCTCGCCCAGTTCCTTTTCCACCATGACCAGATATTTCCCGGCCACGGCCTTCCAGTCCTCGCCGATCAGGTCGATATCCATGGTGTGGCCGTGGTCGTGCTTGTGGGTATCGAGGATATCTTCAAACAAGTCGGAACCGAGGCCCAGCACCACGTTGCCGTACATCTGGATGAACCGGCGGTAGCTGTCATAGGTGAAACGTTCGTCGCCGCTCGCCTTGGCCAGGCCGATGACGGTTTCGTCGTTGAGGCCTAAGTTCAACACCGTGTCCATCATGCCGGGCATGGAGGCGCGGGCGCCCGAGCGGATGGACACCAGCAAGGCGTTGTCGGGATCGCCGAACTTGCTGCCGATGATCTTCTCGATTCCGGCCATCGCTTCGTCGGCCTGGGGTTTCATGTCTTCGGGATAGGTGTCGCCGTGTTTGGAATAATAGGTGCAGACTTCCGTGGTTATGGAGAATCCCGGCGGCACCGGCAGGCCGAGGCTGCTCATCTCGGCCAGGTTGGCGCCCTTGCCGCCGAGCAGATTGCGCATGACGGCGCCGCCCTCGGCGCTTGCGTTGCCAAAGGTGTAAACCCACTTGGTCATTTTTCTCCTCCTTCGATTTTATTAAAGTCGGCGACCTGTTCCATGGTTGCACGTATCCGCGATAACAGTTTCAGGCGGTTTTCCCTGAGCTTTTCGTCGCCGCAATTGACCGTCACCTCATCAAAAAAAATGTCCACGGATTGGCGCAGCCGGGCCAACTCCGCCATCGCGACGGCAAATTTTTCATCTTTCAGCGCCCCGGCGATGCGGGGCATGGCGCGGTCGAGCTTGCCGTGGAGGCTGGATTCCTCGGCCTGTTGAAATAGGCCGGCATCCGGTTCACCGCGGTAACTTTTAGCATCTTTTTTTTCTTCGATGCGAAGGATATTGGCGGCGCGCTTGTAAGCGGTCAACAGATTGGCTCCGTCGTCGCTGTCGAGAAACCTTCCCAAAGCCTCGACCCGGGCCAGCAACCGCACCAGATCGTCCTCGCCGTCGAGGGCGAAAACAGCGTCGATATGGTCGTGGCGGACGCCTTTCTCCCGCAAATGCACTTTCAGGCGCTCGGCGAAGAAAAAAAGAAGGCGGCGGGATTGAAGGTTGACCTCGGGGGCATGGGAAGTCTTGGCGTAGGCGAAATCCGCCTTGTCGAAGATGTCGATAAGGGGAAGGCGGAGGTTGTTTTCGATGATCAGCCGGATCACCCCCAAGGCGGCGCGGCGGAGCGCGTAAGGGTCCTTGGAGCCGGTCGGTTTTTCATCGATGCCGAAGAAACCGACCAGGGTATCGATCTTGTCGGCGAGCGACACGGCGACGCTGACCGGCGCCGTCGGGCAGGTGTCGTTCGGCCCTTGCGGCGAATAGTGCTCGCCGACGGCCGCCGCCACTTCCGCCTTCTCGCCGTCGGCGACGGCGTAATAGCGGCCCATGATTCCTTGCAGTTCCGGAAACTCGCCGACCATCTCCGTGGACAGGTCGGCCTTGCACAGCAAGGCGGCGCGCCCGACCAGCGCTTGCTCGGCGCCGGCAATGAGTTGGCCCAAGTCCGCCGCCAGCTTGCCGATGCGCTCGACCTTCTCGTAATCGGAACCCAGTTTGGCATGGAACACCCGATCCTCGAGCGCCGGCAGGCGGCTTTCGAGGGTCGCCTTGCGGTCCTGGCGCCAAAAGAACTCGGCGTCGGCCAACCGCGCCCGGAGAACGCGCTCGTTGCCGGCGACGATGGCCTTGCCGCCGTCGCCGGCCTCGGTGTTGGCGACGACAACGAAACGCGGCGCCAGTTCCCCCTTCCTGTCCTCCAGCGCGAAATACTTCTGGTGGTGGCGCATGGCCGTGGTCAGGACTTCCCGGGGCAGGCCCATGAAAGCCTCGTCGATGGTCCCCATCAGCGCCACCGGCCATTCGACGAGGCCGGCGACCTCGGCCAGGAGGGCCGGGTCGTCCCGGAGCACGAGACCCGCCTTCTTGGCTAGCTTGTTGGCGTCGGCGAGGATTTTCGCCCGCCGTTCGCCGCCGTCGAGCATGACCTTGGCCTGCCGGAGCTTCTTCTTGTAGTCGGCGAAGTCTTTGACCTCAAAGGACTTGGGTGCAAGGAAGCGGTGGCCCGATGACTCATTGACTCCAAACTTCACTTTGGTTGGAAAAAGTAAAGTATCCAAACCACCTCCGTGAGGTTCTAAATCAAGCTTTGCACCATCGAAAATAGTCAGAACGGAATGCAGTGGGCGAACCCAAGTAGCTTGGCCATTGCTCCAGCGCATGGACTTGGGCCATGGCATTGAGTATATCGCCGAAAAAATAATTTCCGGAAGGACTTCCCTTGTGAATTGCCCCTTCTTTTCGATGACGGCGAAGTAAAAGGCGCCCTTCGGCGTCTCCCTCTTTTCCACTTCGTTCAGCGTCAGGCCGAGCGAGCCGAGGAAGCCGTCGATGGCTTTTTCCGGCGCGTCGGTGCGCGGCCCCCGCCGTTCCTCGGTCACGTCCGGTTGCTTTTCCGGAATGCCATCCACCACC
>JAUXMA010000049.1 GCA_030623425.1 Rhodospirillaceae bacterium | reverse complement strand
TCAACTAATGCTCCGTATAGATGAGACGGAACACTAGGGACATGCTCTAATCCCGAAGCTCCGCGCGCCCCTTCGCGCCCTCCGCGTTTCAAATCCCTCAACCACGTCTCGAAAGAGAAAACAGGCCTCCTCGACTAAACAAATGGCTGGACCACCCAGACCCCGTATTTAAAGCTCGGAGAGTAGCCACCTTCCAAACCGATTACCCCATCTCCTTGGTATAAATCATGACCAGACGCAAAGCGCCCGATGGTGCGCGGCAAAACGGACCCGCACTTGCTAGTACCGACCGGCTGCAATCGCTGGCCTATGACGTGATCGGTGGGTTGGTGGAAGCGGTCTACAACCGGGACCGGGAGAAAATTCTCAAACGGGTAAACCTCCGCCTCCAAAAGATGCGGGTGATGTTTCGTTTGGCCAGTGACCTGTATGTATGCCGTCACCGAATTTCAGGAATTTCAGAGGATCGATTTGCGGCGCCCGCCGCCTTGCAATCCCGGCGCCGGGCCATTATAACCCACGCCTTCAAAAGCGGTCCGGCCAGAAACCCGTTCACTTCGGTTGCAAGGGCATGCCCAGCCGCTGAAATCCGTCACCCAAAAAATCCAAGGAAACAAAATGCCCAAGCTAAAGACCAAGGCCAGCGCCAAAAAGCGGTTCCGCCTGACGGCTTCCGGCAAGGTCCGGAGCAGCGCCTCGGGCCTGCGCCACAACTTGCGCAAGCGTTCGAAAAAAATGAAGCGCAAGGCGCGCGGCACCGGGATTCTTTCGGATGCCGACGCCCGCATCGTCAAATCCTACATGCCCAATGGTTGACAAGGGGAGGGCGGTTCCATGACGCGAGTCAGCAGGGGCGTCACCGCGCACGCCAGGCACAAAAAGGTCATCCGCCAGGCCCGTGGCTACCGCGGCCGGAGCAAGAACGTTTTTCGTATCGCCATCGAGCGCGTCGAAAAGGGGCTGCAATATGCCTACCGCGACCGCCGCGCGCGCAAGCGGTCGTTCCGCAGACTGTGGATTCAACGCATCAACGCCGGCGCCCGCGAGCACGGCCTCACCTATTCCCAGTTCATGAATGGACTGGGCAAGGCCGGCATCGAACTCGACCGCAAGGTGCTTGCCGATCTGGCGGTAAGGGAGCCGGACGCTTTCAAGGCCTTGGTCGAACAGGTCCAGGCCGCTCTCGCCAATAAGGCTTAAACAAAAGCCGATATCGTTCATGAAGTTTGGCAGCCGGCGCCGGCTGCCTTTTAAATCTTCAACAGGTGCGGCAATGATGGACGATCCGGAGGCCATTCAAACCGAGATTTTAGAGGCCACGGCGGCGGCAACGACCCTTGACCAGCTGGAAACGATCCGGGTGGAGGAACTGGGCAGGAAGGGGCGCATCACCGGCTTCATGAAGCAACTGGGGAGCATGGATGCGGAGCGGCGCAAGACCGTCGGCCTGGCCCTCAACGCCCTTAAAACGGAGGTCGCCGCCGCCATCGAGAAGCGCCAACGCGACCTCGCCGACGCCGACCTCGACGCCCGCCTGATGGCCGACGCGGTGGATGTGACCCTGCCGGCGCGCCCGGAAAAGCCGGGCCGCGTCCATCCCATCAGCCAGACCATCGACGAGGTCGTCGCCATTCTGGGGGAGATGGGATTCGCCATCGCCGAGGGTCCGGACATCGAGGATGACTGGTACAATTTCACGGCGCTGAACATCCCGCCGGAACACCCGGCTCGCCAGGAGCACGACACCTTCTACCTGCCGGGCCAGAAAGATGGCCACCGCTTGCTCCTTCGCACCCACACCTCGCCGGTCCAGATCCACACCATGCAGCAACAAAAGCCGCCCATCCGCATCATCGTGCCGGGGCGCACCTACCGCTGCGATTACGACGCGACGCACTCGCCTATGTTTCATCAGATCGAGGGCCTGGCGGTCGACGAATCGACGCACATGGGCCATTTGAAGGGCTGCCTGATCGAATTCTGCCGGGCCTATTTCGGCCTCGACGACTTGCCCGTGCGCTTCCGTCCCAGCTACTTTCCCTTTACCGAACCATCGGCGGAAGTGGACATCGGCTGCATCCGCGAAGGCGGCGAATTGCGCATCGGCCATGGCGACGACTGGCTGGAGATTCTCGGCTGCGGCATGGTCAATCCCAGGGTGCTGGAGAACTGCGGCATCGATTCGGACAAGTATCAGGGCTTCGCCTTCGGCATGGGCATCGAACGCCTGGCCATGCTCAAGTACGGCATTGCCGATTTGCGGACGTTCTTTGAATCCGATCTCAGGTGGCTCCGCCATTACGGCTTCAGCGCCCTCGACGTGCCGACGATGGTCGGGGGCCTCAATTCGTGAAACTCACCCTCTCCTGGCTGAAGGACCATCTTGATACGACGGCGGGTGTCGAGGCGGTCGCCGACCGGCTGACCATGTTGGGCCTGGAAGTGGACGGCGTCACCGACCGGGCCAGGGGAATGGAGGATTTCGTCGTCGCCGAAGTCGTCGAGGTCAAACAACATCCCGACGCCGACAAACTTCAAGTCTGCCAAGTCAGCACCGGCACCGAGACGTTGACGGTGGTTTGCGGCGCGCCAAACGCGCGGACCGGCATGAAAGGCGTGTTCGCCGCCCCCGGCTGTTATATTCCCGGCATCGATCTGAAGCTCAAAAAGGCCAAGATCCGGGGTGTCGTCAGCAACGGCATGTTGCTGTCCGAACGCGAGATGGGGTTGTCGGACGAACACCAGGGCGTCATCGAACTGCCCGCCGCCGCCGCCGTCGGCGCCACCGCCGTCGAGGTGATGGGCCTCGCCGATCCGGTCATCGACATCGCCATCACCCCGAACCGCGGCGACTGCCTGGGCGTGCGCGGCGTCGCCCGCGACTTGGCGGCGGCGGGTCTGGGAACGTTGAAGCCCCTGAACGCCGAGCCGGTGCCCGGCGCCTTCGAAAGCCCGATCAAGGTGCATCTGGATTTCACATCCGCCGCCGCCGACGCTTGCCCTTTTTTCGTCGGCCGCTACATCCGTGGGCTCGGCAACGGCGAAAGCCCCGGCTGGCTCAAGGACAAGCTGCTGGCCGTCGGCTTGCGCCCCATTTCGGCGCTGGTCGATATCACCAACCTGATGACCTTGGACCTGTGCCGGCCGCTGCATGTTTTCGACGCCGACAAGATCAAAGGCGACCTCCGCGTCAGGCTGGCCAAACCCGGCGAGTCGATGTTGGCCCTCGACGGCAGGGAATACGACTTAGATGCGACGATGACGGTGATCGCCGACGACGATCACGCGCAAGCCTTGGGCGGGGTCATCGGCGGCGAGCGGTCGGGATGCGCGGCC
The DNA here is from genome assembly GCA_030623425.1 of Rhodospirillaceae bacterium. Lineage (GTDB taxonomy): Bacteria > Pseudomonadota > Alphaproteobacteria > Rhodospirillales > 2-02-FULL-58-16. The sequence goes on along the minus strand of JAUXMA010000049.1, from coordinate 5,636 downwards.
GAGACCGTCAACGTCTATGTCGAGTGCGCTTATTTCGATCCGGTGCGGACGGCGGCGACGGGGCGCAAGCTCAATTTGACGTCGGACGCGCGCTTCCGTTTCGAACGCGGCGTCGATCCGGCCTTCCTGGTCCCCGGCATGGAGATCGCCACCCGCCTGATCCTCGATCTCTGCGGCGGCGAGGCCTCCGAACCGGTGATCGCCGGAAAGGAGCCCGAGTGGAAACGCGACATCGGTTTCCGCCCTGGACGGATCCAGGCTCTTGGCGGCGTCGAAGTGCCGGCGGAAGAGGTCAAAAGGATATTCGGCGCGCTCGGCTTCATGGTCGCGGAAACAGGCGCGCAATGGCGCGTTTCCGTGCCTTCGTGGCGGGGCGACATCGTCGGCGAAGCCTGCCTGGTCGAAGAGATCGTGCGCGTCTTTGGCTACGACAACATTCCGACGATGGCGATGGAGCGTCCTTCCGCCCTGCCGCCGCCGGCCCTGGACGCGTCTCAGCGCCGCCGCGCCGCCGCCCGCCGGGTGCTGGCCGGGCGCGGACTGGTCGAGGCGGTCACTTTGTCCTTCATGCCCTCGGAGCAGGCGGAACCGTTTGGCGGCGCGCCGGACTCCATCCGCTTGCTCAATCCCATCAGCTCGGACCTCGACGCGATGCGCCCGTCGATCCTGCCCAACCTGATCTCCGCCGTCGGACGCAACGCCGACCGCGGCATCCCCGACGCCTGCCTGTTCGAGATCGGACCGCGGTTCGCGGGCGACCGCCCGGAGGATCAGAGCATGGTCGCCGCCGGCGTGCGCGCCGGGCGGAGCGGCCTTCGCAATTGGGCCGAACCGTCCCGGCCGGTCGATGTTTTCGATGCCAAGGCCGACGCCTTGGCGGTGTTCGGCGAACTCGCTCTGCCGGTGGACAAACTCAGGATCGGCAACGATGCCCCGCCCTGGTACCATCCCGGCCGTTCGGGACTTTTTCGTTTGGGTCCGAAAACGGTGCTGGCGTCCTTTGGCGAGATCCATCCGCGGGCGTTGCGGAAAATGGACGTCAAGGGCCCGATCGTCGGTTTCGAAATCTTCCTCGACAACCTCCCCAAGCCAAAAACCAGGAAAACCGCCGCCAAGCCGCACCTTGAACTGCCGTCTTTTCAACCGGTGGAACGCGATTTCGCCTTCGTCGTCGACAAGGACATCGCCGCCGAGGCGCTGATGCGCGCCGCCAAGGACGCCGATGCGGCGCTGATCGCCGAGGTCCGCGTCTTCGATCTTTTCGCCGGCGGCAATCTAGGCGAGGCCAAGAAGTCGCTGGCCATCAACGTCGTCTTGCAGCCCACCGAAAAAACCCTCACCGACGCCGAAATCGACGCCGTCGCCGAGAAAGTGATCGCCAGTGTCGAAGCGGCAACCGGCGGGGTGCTGAGGAAATAAACCTTCCCTAGTGGCCGGCAAACCGCCTGACTTCGGTGGAACCTTGCGCCGGCGCGGGATGATGGTAGTCTGAATTGCGGGCAACCCGGAGACGGCCATGGCCGAGGATGAAGCCGAAGCGGAAGGCGGGAAAAAGTCCGAGGCTGAAACTGCCCCGGAAGCCGGGGAAACCCCCGAGCCGGTGACGGAACAGCAGCCTCGGCCGGAAGCCGGGCCAGAGGTTGAAGCCGAAGCCGAACCGGAAACAGAGGAAAAGGCCGAGCAAGAGGCTCTCGAACCTTCCGGCGGTGAAACGGATGACGCCTCGGTGAACGGCGAGGCTCCGGGCGAGGAAACCGCCCGGCAAACTCCGGCGTTCAGATGGATTCTTTTTTCCTTTCAAGGCCGCATTGCTCGTTCCGTTTATTGGCTGCGCGGCATCCTGCCGATTTTCGCTGTCACTTTCGTCCTGCCATTGGCAATGGCGGTCCTGTCGATGGCGTTGGGACTGCAACAAAAAGCGGCGCCCACCGCCATCAGCCTCTTCATCTTGAGCACCGATCATGGCCAGGTATCGGTCAAGGACGCCTCCGGCCTCGCCGGGGTCAAGGTTTCGGCCGGCGAAACCCCTTCGGAGCAACCGGACGCGCCGTCTTTCGAAAAGACCGTGGATACCGGAATCTTCCGCTTGACGGCGGTTCAGACGTTGGCCGGCAAACCCGACAAAGAGAAAATCCGCTGGCGCTTCTCTCCGGCTCGGGAAGCCGATGAAAGGCCTTTGTTCGTCACCATCGTCGCCGTTACCGCCGGGATCGTTCTTTTCTTCTTTTTCTTTTGGACCTCGCTCGCGGTCGGCGCCAAACGATGCCATGATCGCGGCCGCTCGGGCTGGTTTCAGTTGATCTCCCTGATCCCGCTCATCGGCTCCCTTTGGCTGCTCGTCGAGCTTGGCTTTTTGAAAGGCAAGGAGGGTGAAAACCGCTTTGGCCCCGATCCCCTTGCCTAAGAAAACGAACAGCGGCGCTGGCCAGCTCATGACACGACCGCCGCGCTTGGCGGTCCTTTGTCTCTTCGAGGCCGGAGGCGATCTTTTACTCGGGTGAATTTCATGGCGCGGGAAAACACAAACGTCTTTCAAGAAACCGTTCTTCATGGCTGGCATGTCGCCCATGGCGCGAAAATGGTCGCCTTCGGCGAATGGCGCATGCCCGTCCAATACGAAACCGGGATCATCCGGGAGCATCTCGCCACCCGCCGCCACTCCGGCTTGTTCGACGTCTCCCACATGGGCAGGTTCAGAATCCATGGACGGCGGGCCGAAGACTTTCTTTTGTATGTCTTGACCAACAACGCCAAGGCTTTGCCGCTCCGCCAAGCCCACTACACGTTCCTAGCCAACGACAGCGGCGGCGCCGTCGACGACGCCTACCTTTACAAACTGGCGGAGGACGACTTCCTTCTCGTTGTCAATGCCGCCAACCGGCAAAAGGACTGGCAATGGCTCACTCGGCACAATAATGACGGCGTCGCGATGGTCGATGTCACCGAGGAATTGGCCATGCTCTCTCTTCAGGGGCCGAGGTCGGCGGAAATTCTGGCCCGCGTCGTCAACCGCGAGGATCTTCCCGAGACCAAAAGAAACCGGCTGAGCGTCGCCGCCATGGACGCTCATGAGGTGATCGTCGCGCGCAGCGGATACACCGGCGAGTCGGTTTGCTTCGAGCTGTTCGCCGACCGGGATATAACGACGGAACTCTGGCAAAGGCTGGTGGATTTCGGCGCCGTTCCCGTCGGATTGGGTGCCCGTGATTCCCTACGCCTGGAGGCCGGGCTGCCTTTGTACGGCCATGAACTGGGCGACGACATCGAGAACAGGGAAATACCGATTTTCGCCAACGCGTTGGCCAATCGCGCCGTCCGGGTTTCCGCTCAACACGATTACCTCGGCAAGTCGGCCCTGGAAAGACAGCGGCAGGAGTTCACACGGATCAAACGGCGGGAACCGACCGCCCCCCTGGGCGAGCGGATTCTCAAGCATCTCGTGCAGCCGATCGCCGTGTTCGACGGAAAAAAGCCGTTACGGGCCGGCTTCAAGGTCTATTTCAACGACCATCATGTCGGCTATGTGACATCGGGAACAAGCGTTCCCTACACCCGCTTTTATGGCGACGGCGTCACCGCGTTGCCGGCCGACGGCCATGACTTGAGGCCGATAGGACTGGCGCTCATCGACTCCACCATTTGCTACCGGACGGATAAGTCCATTGTCCTGCAAATCGTCGACGACAAGGGCAACGTTTTCGACGCCGAACTCGTCGAAAGGAATCTGTGGCCGTTGGCGCCCTTTACCAGGCCTTACACCGGATTCAAACCTCCCCGGCATGACCGGCGGCTGGACAACGGCGATGTCCAAGCCCTGGCCGCCAAACTGATGCAAGAGGCCGGGGCCAACACCAAGTGGAGAAGGGAGGAATGCGTCAACCTCATTCCGTCGGAGCAACCCACCTCGGCCTATGTCGACAGGTTGACGATGTCCGATCCGGGCGGGCGATACAACGAGCATAACCGCTTGAAGGCATTGGGCCCGGACGCCCCCGACATGCGCTATTACCAGGGAACCTCTTTCATCATGGACAAAGAGGAAGAGCTCAAAACCGCATTAAGAACATTCTTCGATTGCCGCCAGGTGGAGGCGAGAATCATCAGCGGCCAAATGGCCAACGACACGGTCTATGACGCTCTCAAACAGTTCAAGAACAGGCACGCCAGCAGCGGACAGCCCGACCTGATAAGCCGGGTTCTCGTCCACGATCTCAACAAAGGCGGGCATCTCAGCGCGCAGACGGCGGGAGCGTTGAAAAACTATGTCGCCATCGACCCGGATACGGGACTGCCGGCGGTAGAGCATTTCCTCTACCGGAAAGACAGTCCCCACGGGATCGATGTCGAAACGACGAAAAAACTGATCTCGGACAAGCGCCCCGAGCTGGTGATTTTTGGGCGGAGCGTCATCATTTACAAGGAGCCGGTCAAGGAGATCGCCGATTTCATCTTCAGCGAGTTTGGCGAGGACAACCCCCGGCGTCCACTGATCATGTACGACGCCGCGCATGTCTTGGGCCTGTTGGGCAAGTCTTTCCAACAGCCATTGCATGAAGGCGCCGATATTGTCACGGGATCGACTCACAAGACCTTCTTTGGTCCGCAACGGGGCGTCATCCTCGGCAGCATCGAGGCCGGCTCTCCCTTCGAGCCCTTATGGAGCCATATCGAGACGCGCGCCTTTCCCGGTCATGTCAGCAATCATCATCTGGGGACCATGCTCGGTCTGTTGGGGGCGACCTATGAAATGCTCCGCTACCAGGACGATTATCCAGGCCAGGTGATCGCCAATGCGAAGGCGTTCGCTAGAGCCCTCCATGGCCGGGGATTGGTCATCGAGGGCGACCCCGAAGGCGGTTTTACGGAAACTCACCAGGTCCTCCTCAGAACGGCGTCGGCCAAGGGCGGAACCATCGCCGGCTTGCTGGAGGCGAACAACATCATCACCAACCCTCAGGCCTTCTACGACGATCCCAGCTTCGCCGCCGCCAGTGGCGTCAGGATGGGAACCCAGGAGATGACCCGGTATGGGATGAAAGAGGAAAATTTCCAGGAGTTGGCGGGCCTGTTGGCGGAAATTGTCGCCAATGGCGAAAACAAGCCCGAGGGATTTTGGCTGGGCGCGGTGAAATCATTGCGAGGTGATTTTACAACCATGCATTACTGCTTGCCTTGAATGCGCCGCCTGTCAACAAACCGATCCGTCGACAGTTCATCTTAAAAAAAAGGGCTCTTCGACGCGGCAAATGGGATCGGGGTGGATCGCGTCGGACAAGCGATCCCGGCGATCAACGTGATTTACGGAAGCACGGCGCGGCAAGCCGATTGAACGTCAGCTTATTGGCCGAAAGCGGTCATAAAGCTGCGTTCCGTGTAACCGCCGGGTTTAGCCAAGGAGGGGAAATTAGTACAATTTTGTAGGTCTCCCTTAATCGATACCGTAACATGCGAACTGGTCCAACACACTTCTGGCCAGCTTGGCGAAAGACATATCAAAGGATGAACGCCATTTTAAAAGGGCATTCAAAAAATGCGTTTAAGCTGAGCCGCTTGCAAAACTCCTCCTGAACGAAGACCGTTTTTGCCCTGGCGTCTTGAATTGGCGTCGGTTCGGTGTATTTCCAGCTTTCCGCGGC
>JAUXMA010000109.1 GCA_030623425.1 Rhodospirillaceae bacterium | reverse complement strand
CGCCGCTGGCGATGGCTGCCTCCACCTTTTTGATGAAGGAGCGGACGCGGTTGCGGCGGATGCCGTTGGCCCGTGTGCGACGCTTGGTCTGGCGAATGCGTTTCTTCGCCGATGCGTTAGTGGCCATCGATCAAATCTTGTTCAAGTGCCAATTCATTTGCCGGTTCGTCCCTTGCCACTGCTTGGTCTCCATAGCAACGCCAAGGCGGCGAACGGGCCGGCAAGGAAAGGCGGCTTATATCGCCGCCGCCGGTTGCCGTCAACCCCGAGGCGCGAAAGGATTGATCGGCCCGGACGTTCGGTTCCGGTTTGGCCTATTTGTCGGTGAACTTGGGCTGGCGCTTTTCGGCGAAGGCGGCCATGCCTTCCTTCTGGTCATCGGTGGCGAAGGTGGCGTGAAACAGGCGCCGTTCGAAACGGATGCCTTCGGCAAGCGGGGTTTCCTGGGACCGCAAGACCGCCTCTTTCGCCATCATGACGGTTGGCCTGGACATCTCGGCGATGGCATCGGCCGTCTTCACCGCCTCGTCGACCAGATCGCCGGCGGCGACGACGCGGCTGACCAAACCGGAGCTCTCGGCTTCCTCGGCCTCCATGATGCGGCCGGTGAGAATCATCTCCATCGCCTTCGACTTACCGACCAAACGGGTCAGACGCTGGGTTCCCCCCGCCCCGGGGATCGTGCCGATGGTGATTTCCGGCTGGCCGAACCTGGCGTTGTCGGCGGCGAGAATGAAATCGCACATCATGGCGATTTCACAGCCGCCGCCCAAGGCGTAGCCGGCGACGGCGGCGATCACCGGCTTGCGGCACGTGGCGATGCGTTCCCAGTCCTTGCTAATGAAATCCTCGCTGTAGGCCTCGATAAAGGACTTGTCCCTGATCTCCTTGACGTCGGCGCCGGCGGCGAAAACCTTGTCCGAACCGGTAATGACGATGGCGCCGATTTCATCGTCGTCCTCGAATTCGTCGAGGGCCAGCTTAAGTTCCCCGATCAAGGCGACGTTAAGGGCGTTCATCGCTTTCGGGCGGTTGAGCGTGATCAGGCCGACGCGGCCTCTTTTCTCGACAATGATGTTCTCGTGTGACAACTGACCTCTCCTTCAAGATCAAGGCGCTATCGGGCGGCGGCGGCGTTTGCCGGCGACAGCGCGAACCGCACCGTCAGGGCAGGTTTCGCGGCGGCGGCGGAAAATTCCAGTTTCAGGATCTCGTCTTCCCGCTGAAAGGTGGTTTCGCTGCGTCGCCGCCAGCCCAGTTGCGGCAGGGTCGAGGCATAGAATTCCAGCACTTGCCGCCGCGTCACGGCGCCGGAAGCGTAGGATTCGACAATCCGGCCCGCCGCCGTGTCGAAGACCATGCTCTCCTCTTGAGCCTCGCGCAAGCCGTCCATCAGCGGCAGGTCCTCGATGCCGCTGACGAAGGCGACGCCGTTGCGGTCGGCCGCCGCCAGTTCCCAACAGCCCATCTGGACAGTGAAGAGGACGGCGGCCAGGAACGCGAACCGGTGCAATGAACGGGACATAGGATTCGCTATTTAATCACCGTTGGCGAGATGAACAATAAAAAGTTGCCCGTCCCGCCTGGACGATTCGCCTGACGCCGGCCGTCTTTTCGATCTCGCAATCGCATCCGGGGCAGGCCAGCCCATGGCGTCCATAGACGGCGAAACGGTGTTGGAAATAGCCGAACCCGCCGTCGGGCAAACGGTGATCGCGAAGGCTCGAGCCGCCGGCCTCGATGGCTTCCGCCAGCACCTCGCGGATGGCGGCGGCGAGGCGCCGCGCCCGCCGGCCCTTGACCGACGCCGCCTTTCTCTTCGGCGATATGCCGGCTCTATGGAGGCTTTCCGAGGCATAGATGTTTCCCATCCCGGCGACCACGGCCTGATCCATGATCGCCGTCTTGATGGGGGTTTTCCGCCCATTGAGACGCGATTCCAACCATGCCGCGCTGAAATCGGCGCTCAATGGCTCCGGGCCGAGGCCGGAGAGCAAGGGATACAAGGCGAGCTCCGGTTCAGGGACCAAATCCATGAAACCGAAGCGCCGGGGATCCGAGAAGCGGATGGTGGCGCCGGCGTCGGTCTCGAAGGTCACGTGGTCGTGAACATCCGCCGCCGCCGGCGGTTTCTCGAAGACCTTGAAGCGGCCCGACATGCCGAGATGCATGATCAACACCCAGCCGTCGTCCAGGGTGGCGAGAATGAACTTGCCCCGCCGCCCCAGGGCGAGGACGCGGCGGCCGGTCAAACGCCGGACGAAGCCCGTGGGCAGGGGGAACCTGAGATCGGCGCGCCGTTGAAGGACGCGGCGCAACAACCTGCCCTCGAGGACGGGGACAAGGCCCAAACGGACGGTCTCGACTTCGGGCAGCTCGGGCATCAATGCAAGGTAGCGCATGGGACCGGCTTAGGCTATGGTTCGCCGCCATGTCCCAACCCCGCGACATCAAGCCTCCGCCCCAGCGCCGGCAACATGCGGGCGCCACCACCCATTTCGGATTTAAGAGCGTCGCCGAGGACGAAAAGGCGGCGCTGGTGGGCGCCGTTTTCGACAGCGTCGCCCCCCGCTACGACCTGATGAACGACCTGATGAGCTTGGGCATCCACCGTCTGTGGAAGGCGGCCCTGATGGACCGGCTGAATCCGCGTCCGCGAATGCGGCTCCTTGACGTCGGCGGCGGCACCGGCGATATCGCCATTCGCTTTCGGATGCGCGGCGGCGGCCATGTCACCGTCTTGGACATCAACAAGGAGATGCTCGCCGTCGGCCGCGACCGCGCCATCGACCGGGGGCTGTTGGATGGCATCGCCTGGGTCTCGGGCGACGCCGAGCGCCTGCCCATCGAGGACGGCTCCGTGGACGCCTACACGACGGCGTTTTGCATCCGCAACGTCACCCGCGTGGAACGGGCCTTGCGGGAGGCGAGACGGGTGCTCAGGCCCGGCGGGCGGTTTCTTTGCCTGGAATTCAGCCGGGTGGCGCTGCCGCTCCTGGGCCGGCTCTATGACGCCTATTCCTTCCGCCTGCTGCCGGCCCTGGGACAGGTGGTGGCGGGCGACCGCGAGGCCTACGTCTATTTGGCGGAAAGCATTCGCCGTTTCCCGCCACAGGAGGCCTTCGCCGCGATGATCGCCGAGGCCGGCCTGGATCGGGTCCAGGCGTGCAACCTTTCCGGCGGCATCGCCGCCATCCATTCGGCCTGGCGAATCTGACTTGTTCCCGCTCGATGAATTGGAGGCGGCGCCGGCAAGGAGACGCTTTTGCCGCCGCTCCGGGCGGCGGTCTTGATCGCCGTTTTGTTGCTGGTCCCGATGTCTTGACGGCAAGGAAAACGCCAACGGGCTTGCAACGGTTGTTGCCGGCGATTAAATTAACCACACATTTTTCTCGTTAAATATTTCCGCTCCGAGCCTGCTTGATTGCCGGGAGGTCACGTGCTGAATGGAAAACGCATCCTTTTGATCGTTTCGGGCGGCATCGCCGCCTACAAGTGCCTGGACGCGATCCGCCGTCTGCGCGCCGAAGGCGCCGCCGTGCGTTGCGTGCTCAGCCAAGGCGGCGCCCAGTTCGTCACCCCCCTGGCGCTCGCCGCGCTCAGCGGCGAGAAGGTTTACGAGGACCTGTTTCAGCTCACCGACGAAAGCGAGATGGGGCATATCCGCCTGTCTCGGGAGGCCGATCTGGTGCTGGTGGCGCCGGCGTCGGCCAATATCCTGGCCAAAATGGCGCATGGCCTGGCCGACGATTTGGCGACCACGGTCCTTCTCGCCACCGACAAACCGGTACTGGCGGCGCCGGCGATGAACGTCCGCATGTGGGATAACGCCGCCACGGCCGCCAATCTGGCGTTGCTTCGGCAACGCGGCGTCCATTTCGTCGGCCCCGTGGAAGGGGACATGGCCTGCGGCGAGTTCGGCATCGGCCGCATGGCCGAGGCCGACGATATCGTCGTCGCCGTCGGGGATTTTTTTCGCTCCGGCGGCCGGCTCGCGGGCCGGCGCGCCCTGGTCACCAGCGGCCCCACCTTTGAAGCCATCGATCCGGTGCGCTACATCGCCAACCGCTCGTCGGGCAAGCAGGGCCACGCCATTGCCGCCGCGCTGGCCCGGCGGGGCGCCGAAACGACCCTGGTTTCCGGACCCACGCACGAGCCCGATCCGCCGGGGGTCAAGGTGGTGCGGGTCGAATCGGCGCGCCAGATGCTGGCCGCTTGCGAGGCCGCGCTGCCCGTCGACGCCGCCGTTTGCGCCGCCGCCGTCGCCGACTGGCGGGTCGCCGAAGTGGCGGCGCGTAAAATCAAGAAGACCGGCGCCCCGGCGCCGGTCCTGACCCTGACCGAGAACCCGGACATCCTGAGCGCCATCGGCGGGGCCGGCAACCGCCGTCCGCGCCTGGTCATTGGTTTCGCCGCCGAGACGGACAAGGTTCTCGACAATGCCCTGGCCAAACGGCAAGCCAAGGGCTGCGACTGGATCGTCGCCAACGACGTCTCGCCCGGCACCGGCGCCATCGGCGGCGACGCCAACACCGTCCACCTGATCACCGTGGGGGGCGTGGAGAGCTGGCCTAGGATGAGCAAGCCGGCGGTGGCCGAGCGCTTGGCCGATCGTATCTCCGAGGTCCTGGAGGCGGCGTCGTGAGCGGCATCGAGGTCGCCGTCCGCCGGCTTGCCCATGGGGCCGGCCTCGACTTGCCGGCGCCGGCCACCGATCGGAGCGCCGGCGTCGACCTGCTGGCGGCGGTCGACGAACCGGTGGTCCTCGAACCCGGCGCCCGCGCCGTCATTCCGTCCGGCATCGCCATTGCCTTGCCGCCCGGCTTCGAGGCGCAGGTCCGGCCGCGTTCGGGTCTGGCGGCCGAACACGGGATCACGGTGCTCAACGCGCCGGGCACCATCGACGCCGACTATCGCGGCGAAATCGGCATCATCCTGGCCAATCTGGGCGACGCCGCCTTCGCCGTCGAGCGCGGCATGCGGATCGCCCAGATGGTGGTGGCCCCGGTCCGCGCCTTCGCCTGGGTCGAGACCGACAGCTTGAGCGCCAGCGCCCGCGGCGGCGGCGGTTTCGGCTCGACGGGAACGAACGGAAAAGGCTGAGCCGCCATGCTTCACCTGTCGAAAAAAATGCTGTTCGCCATCGAAGCGGTTCTCGACATCGCCTTTCACGCCGGCAGCCAGCCGGTGCAAAGCCGGACGATCACGCGGCGTCAGGGCATTCCGCGCCGCTACCTGGAACAGGCCCTACAGCATCTGGTCCGCGAAGGCGTGCTGATCGGCGTCCGCGGCCCCAAGGGCGGCTATCGCCTGGCCCGCGAACGCCGCCGCATCACCGTCGGCGACATCATCCGCGTCGTCGGCAAGATGGAAACCGGCGATGATTCGACGCAGGACGACAACGCCGGTTCCGAACTGGGACGAAAAGTGGTGCGCGCGCTGTGGCGGGAGCTACAGGATGAAGTCACCAAACGGCTCGATGAGGTCACCATCGACGATCTGTGCAACCGCGCCCACCGCGCCAAAATCATCAGCGAGGGACGCAGCAATCTGGATTTTTCCATCTGAGACGGATTGAACCATTCGAAATCCCGCATTATTCTTGTGAAATACCCGCGGCGCCATCACCGCCAGCGGATTCCGTGACCTTTTAGAGAGAGAAAATGAGAGCGCGCGTAAGCTGGTCGAGGAGGCCTTTTTGTGATGAATGAATCCCAGACAACCACCGCCACCTCGCAGCGACCGGGCCGCCTTTACGGCAGCATCCTGGAGACCATCGGCTCGACGCCCTTGGTGCGCTTGCAAAGACTGGCCAACGACACCGGTTGCAAGGCCGACATCCTCGGCAAATGCGAGTTCTTCAATCCTCTGGGCTCGGTCAAGGACCGCATCGGCCTGGCCATGATCGAAGCCGCCGAGGCCGACGGCAGCCTTGGTCCGAAAGCGATCTTGGTCGAGCCGACCTCGGGCAACACCGGCATCGCCCTGGCCTTTGTCTGCGCCGCCAAGGGATACCGGCTGATCCTGACGATGCCGGAAAGCATGTCGATTGAACGCCGCAAGAT
>JAUXMA010000044.1 GCA_030623425.1 Rhodospirillaceae bacterium | reverse complement strand
CTCGAAGTCGGCGAGTTCCTCATCGCTCAGTTCCTCGCCAGCTTCCTCGGCGAGTTCCTCCTCGGAGAGCTCCTCCTCGTCCTCGATCGCGGCGACTTCCTCTATCTCCTCGTCCTCGCCCGCTTCCTCCTCGCCCGCTTCCTCCTCGGCGAGTTCCTCCTCGGCCAGCGCTTCCTCGACCGCCTGCTCGACGGACTTTTCGTCGAGACCGTAATTGTTGGCGCCGCTTGAAGCCGGCAGCTGTCTGAGAGTGTCGCCGAAAGTGTTCAGCAACTGGCTTTTGTCCATGATGAAGGACTGAACGGGAGCGGTGCCGAAACTGGCGACCTGGGTGGCCTGGAAGGCGACGTTGAGGATCTGGATTCCGCCCTCGTTCTGGATCACCACCTCGCCGACGAAGCCGTCGGCCTCCTCCATCAGGACCACTTGCGCCCCGCCGCCTTCGCCCTCGACATTGATGCCGACCTGGGTGCCGCGGATGCCGATGGTGGCGACCGGCGTATCGAGCGTCATGGCGTCGGGATCGGTCTTGGCGATCTGTCCGCTGACAAAGGTGAAGACGCCCTCGACGACCGACATCGAGAGGGAGCCGTCCTGGGTGCCGGGATCGTAAACCATTTCATCCAGCACGATGCTGCCATTCTCGGCCATGGAGAAAGTGGTCTCGTCGGCGAGCACGATGCCGACGGCGCCGTCCGACCCGGTCTCGATGATGTCGCCCTGAAAGACCGGTGAACCGGCTTCCAACTCGACCTGGCTGCCGTCCGCCCGGGTGCCGGTCACGCTGCCGGTTACGCTTTCGACATTGCCGATGGGCTGCGCTTCCGCCGCCGGCGCGGCTTGCGCGACTTGGATGAAATCGTCGGCGGATGAACCGGTAAGGCCAGCCGAAGCGGCTTCGGTTGGCGAATCGGGCTCGTTGTCGGGCTCGTTGGAATTTTGAGAACGGCGGAAATAATCAAAAAAGGAAGCCATGACTTTCTCCTTAAACGAGAATGGCTTCCCTCAAGAACAGAGCACTTGGGCCTTGAATTGCCGTACTTTTATTTTCACGGCACGCCGTTGCTGATTTTAACAAAGCTTAACGGCACTCGAAGAATATATACGCATGGCGATCGCCATGTCAATGATTTGAAGAAAATTTGAAGAAAATTTTTCTAAAAATCGATACCTTTATCAAGCCAATCCGGGTCCCCTCCGGCGCCGCTTCGCGGACCGGTGGAAGCGGCCGTCCCGAGGCCAATCGTTCATTTTGGCGGTTTTGTATTCACAGGACGCTCTTTCTGAGTCATATGATCCGGTGATCTCTACCGAGTCATTATTTTTTACAGGGAAGCCCGTTATCGGGACATGTCGTCGATGACTAGGCCGTTCGGAAAACGCACCGTCATAGGGACCGCGGTTTTGCTGGTTTGCTCGTTTTTCTGGTCATCGACGGCGGCGGCGCGTATCGTCGAAAACGTCCATGACGGCGTCATCATCCTTTTCATCGAAAAGCCGGCCGCCGATGATCCCGGCGCCATCACCAGTCGCCAATTCTTCGCCAAGATAATGGAATCGCTCGAAATCCTGCGCCGGGAAGCCCCGGATATTTACCGCAGGATCGAAGCCTTGCATGGTCGCGCCGTGATCAAGTACGACCCTGACTACCCGAAGAACAAATTCGCCGAAGTGGGACTGGCCAAGTTTGCAACCCGTACCGGAATCGACAAATACGATTCCCTTCCGGGCAAGCGCTATGTCGCCGTGCTGGGCCGGTTCCTTAACAAGTACTCGGCGCGCGAGGTTGCCGGCACGATCGTTCATGAATTGATTGGGCACGGCCGGCAGCACCGTGAAAGCCGGCTTTACGACATGCGCGAACTGGATCGGGAGTGCGAAGTGCGTCTTTTGGAAATCGACGCCTTCCAGAAACTCAAATTCGACAAATTCTCCAAACAGATGATCTCGTTCAGGAAACTGCTGGAGAAAAAATACTGCTACGACTACAAACAGTACACCTTGAAGTGCCGGCCCGAGCTGGGAAAATTATGGGAATTGCGGGATCTGCCTGTCGCCCCTCTGCTCAAGATCTTCAAGCCCTATCTTATGATCGAACCCTGGGCGGTGGGATCGGTGCCCAGTTCCGACCCTGATTACGATTATTACGCTTACGATTTTTACGTCACCGTCCATCGCTGTTAAAGGCGAATGCCGAAGAAACCGTGGGGCCACGAAAGGCCGTTTCGCCTGATCGAGCGGCAAAACGGGGCGCGGCATAGGCCTCTATTTCAAGGAGGTGTAATAGTCCTTAAGGATGGCCACCACCTCGGGACGGCTGAATTCGGGAGGGACATCCTCGCCCGCCGACAGCATCTCGCGTTGTTTGGTGCCGGAAATGCCGACATGGTGCTTTTTATCGTGGGGACAGGTCTTGCCGGTAGCCATGCCCATGCACTTTTGGCAGTAAAAAGTGATGTCGATTTTGAATGGCCTAAGCACCAGGGCATCGGGCGGAAGGGTATCGAAAATATGTTGGGCGTCGAACGGGCCGTAATACTCGCCGACGCCGGCGTGGTCGCGCCCGACGATCAGGTGCGAGCAGCCGAAATTCTGGCGGATGACGGCGTGGATCAACGCTTCGCGCGGACCGGCGTAACGCATTTCGATGGGATAGCCGGCCTGAATCACGGTCCCTGGCACGAAGTAATTGTCGATCATCGCCTGAATGGCCTTGGTCCGGGTTTCGGCGGGAATGTCACCGGCTTTCAGCTTGCCGAGAACCTGATGAATGAACACCCCGTCGGTGACCTCGACGGCAATCTTGACCAAATACTCGTGGCTGCGGTGCATGGGGTTGCGGGTCTGGAAGGCGGCCACTCGAGACCATCCTTTTTCGGCGAAAAGGGCCCGGGATTCGGCGCAACGCAGATACAGGCCTTTGTACTTCACTGGGTATTCACTTTCGCTCAACACTTGCACCCCGCCACCGAGATTGACCTCGCCCTGCTCCATGACCTTTCGCACGCCGGGGTGCTCGATGTCCGTGGTGGCGAACACATGGGCGCACTCGAAATCCTTGTCGATGGTGTACTTTTCGGCGACTTCCATGATGGCCATGATCTCGTCCGTTTCCCCATCGACCAGGGCCACTTTTTCTTCGATGCCGATGCTGTCGGCCAACTCTCGCGTCGCCGACAGGGTGATGGGAATAGGCCAGAAAAGGCCGTCGGCCGTCTCCATTTCGACACAGACGCGGCGCCAGTCGGCTTCCCCCATGAAGCCGTCGAGCGGCGTGTAGGCGCCCATGGCGAACATCAGCACGTCGGAGGTTTCACGGCTGGTCATGGAAACCTTTTTCAAGGTTTTGGCGCGTTTCAGTTCTTCCGCGCGTTCAATCACGGGAAATAACAAAGCCTTCAACTCACCGCCGCCATGCGGTGGAACCAACTTCGACATATGCAGTACCTTTTGAATTTTTCTAATGGTGGACAAAGACCGGGCGCCGCCATCCAACGAGAAAACCCGTGGAGAGGTGGGCCGCGCAACATAAATTTAAACGGCCGCGAGAGCTATCTAAAAAAACAGCCATTCCCTCATTCGAACAACCGCCTCCAGTTATTCGGATAGGCTGTTAATGCAGTTTTTGCTTGCTCGCGCCGACAAGTGGCTTAATTTTAGGGTGCGAGGTGACACATTGCCTCTTCGTAACTTGCCTGACTGCATAGGTGCATGGCCCTGGTTACTCCCTGACACTGTGATGCCTCGACAATTACAGGCCGCGTGCGGCAAACCTAGGTTATGAAAGGATCGGTCATGGCGATTGGGACGGTCAAATGGTTCAACTCCAAAAAGCGGTACGGTTTCATCGTCCCGGATGAGGATGGCAAGGATGTTTTCGTCCACATGACGGCGGTCGAGCAATCCGGCATGGGACAGCTTGTCGAAGGCCAGCGTGTTAACTTCACGATTCTCAACGAGCCTCGAGGCTTGCAGGCCGTGGATTTGTCCCCAGCCGATGAGCCGGCAGGCCAGGAGCAAGCCGATGAACCGGCAGGCCAGGAGCAAGCCGGTGACGTGGAAGAATCGGCCGAGGCCGCTGACCAAGAAGAGGCCGAGGCCGCTGACCAAGAAGAGGCCGAGGCCGCTGATCAAGAAGAGGCCAAGGCCGCTGATCAAGAAGAGGCCAAGGATTAGGCCCCCGCTTCAGCGCCAGACTCCGCGAGTGTCGATAATCACTTTGCCTTGCAGGCGGGCGCGGTCAATGGCCTTGAACGGCTGATGATCAACGAGCAGGACAACGATGCCGGATTGATCCAGGGCGGCGTCCATTTCCACCAGTTTCAATCCGCAAAGATTTTTAAGTTCTTCGGGTAGGGCGCGGATATGGGGTTCGACGATCAGAACCTCGCCTATCTTATCCAGAGCCAGGGACTTGACGATCTTCACCGCCGGGCTTTCCCGAAGGTCATCGATATCGGCCTTGTAGGAAAGCCCCAAGCAGGCGATGCGGGAAACGGAAAACGCTTCCGCCGCTTTTTTGATCGCCTCGACAACATGATCGGGTTTTGCGTCGTTGACCTGGCGGGCGGCCTGGATGAGGGTGGTTTCCGCGGGCGCCGAATCGGCTATGAACCAAGGATCGACGGCGATGCAATGACCGCCGACGCCAGGCCCGGGATTGAGGATGTCGACTCGGGGATGACGGTTGGCCAGCTCCACGGCCTCCCAGACATCAACGTTTAAGCGCCCGCAGACCAGAGACAATTCGTTGGCGAAAGCGATGTTGACGTCTCGATAAGCGTTTTCCGCCAGCTTGACCAGTTCCGCCGTGCGGGCGCTGGTGAGCAGGCATTCGCCATCGACGAACAGTCCGTAAAGTTCCGCCGCCCGTTCAGCGCAACGGGCGCTGAGACCACCGACAACGCGGTCGTTGCGCACCAGCTCCAACAACACCCGTCCAGGCAGGACGCGTTCGGGACTATGGGCGATTTGCACATCGGCCTCGTCACCGGCTTGGTGGGGAAAGGCCAAATCCGCCCTTTGCCCGGCAAGCCATTCGGAAACCGACTCGGTCGTCCCCACCGGGGAGGTGGATTCGACGATGATCAGGTCGCCTTTCTTGAGGACCGGGGCCAAGCCCTCGACGGCGGCCCTGATTTGTCTCAAGTCGGGCTTGTGTTCGTTCGCGAACGGGGTCGGGACGGCGATGATGAAGGCATCGGCGGGTTCCACCGCCACCGCCGCGCGGAGCTTGCCGGCGGCGACGGCGCTCCTGACCATGATGTCCAAGTCGGGCTCGACGATGTGGACCTTGCCCTGGTTGATCAAATCGACCGTTTGAACGTTGATGTCGACGCCGGCGACCGGGATGCCCCGGCTGGCGAGAACCGCCGCCGTCGGCAACCCGACATAGCCGAGGCCGAGCACCGAAATCTTTTCAAAGCTTGGCTTCACGCATGATCTCCTTGACGATGCGTTCGCTGGCTTTGCCGTCGCCGTAGGGATTGTGGGCGCGGCTCATGGCGGCATGGGCGCCGTCGGCGTCGAGCAGCCGTTCGCTTTCGCCAACAATAGCGTCGGTTGCCGTTCCCACCAGCTTGACGGTGCCGGCATCGACGGCTTCCGGCCTTTCGGTCACCTCCCGCATGACCAGTACCGGCTTACCCAGGGCCGGCGCTTCTTCCTGGATGCCGCCCGAATCGGTGATGACCAGATAGGCTTGTTCCATAAGATACACGAAAGGCAGGTATTCCAGTGGCTCGATCAAATGAATGCCTGCCCGGCCGCCAAGAATTCGGCCGACCGGCTCCCGCACGTTTGGGTTCAAGTGAACCGGATAGACGATGGCGACGTCGTCCCGTTCGCTCAACCGCGCCAAGGCGGCGCAGATGCGTTCGAAACCTTCGCCGAAATTCTCGCGTCTGTGACCAGTGACCAGGATCAACCGGCGGCCGTCCGCAAGGTAAGGGAATTGGGCCTTCATCTCCTGGCGTAGCCTTTCATCGCCGCGCAGCAAGGCGGTGACATGGAACAAGGCGTCGATGACCGTGTTGCCGGTGACGAAGATGCGCGACCGCGGGGCGCCTTCGGCGCGGAGGTTTCCGGCGGCGATTTCCGTCGGGGCGAAATGCAAATCGGCGATTCCATCGGTCAGCTTGCGGTTCATCTCCTCGGGAAACGGGCTGTGGATATCGCCGGTTCTCAAACCCGCCTCGACGTGGGCGACGGGAATCTTCCGGTAGAAGGCGGCCAGGGAAGCGGCCAAGGTGGTGGTGGTGTCCCCGTGGACGAGAACCCTGTCTGGCTTGAAATCGCCGAGGACTGGTTGCAGGCCGGCAAGCACCGCCGAGGTGACGTGGGTAAGGTCTTGATCGCCCTTCATGATATTGAGGTCGTAATCCGGGTGGATGCCGAATAACCCCAGAACCTGGTCCAACATATCCCGGTGCTGAGCGGTAACACAGACCCCGGCGTCAATGCCGGATGTTGCATTCAAGGCCTTGACCACCGGCGCCATTTTGATGGCTTCGGGCCGGGTACCGAATACGCTTAAGATTCGCATTTCCGCCGAAATGAAAACGTTTTGTAACAGAGGTGACTGGATATCGTGGTCAACGTCATTTCGCAAGAACGGCTTTCGGCCCGCCCGACAAGAAGCTATTGTCATTTGCCGGGTTATTTCTGGACCGAAGTGGAATGTAGGAATGATTTTTTTGAGGGATTTTCGTCATCCGGTAGTGTTGGCCGCCGTCATCCTTGCCGTTTTTTACAGCGGCCCTTTGGCGGCCGCCGAGCTGACGGCGCACCGCGCCATTTACTCTCTGAAGCTGGGAGAAACCCGGAGCGGTGGCAAATTCGTCAAAGCCTACGGCGCCTTGATGATGGTTATGGAGAAATCCTGCGACGGTTGGATCATGGCCCAAACCCTGAAAATAGAGTTGGATACCGTCGAAGGCACGACGATCAATCAGGATTTGCGCTATACCAGCTGGGAATCTTTTGACGGAGGAACATACCGCTTTTTCTCGCGCAACCGCTCCGGTCGGAGCCGGGATGAGTTCAAAGGCCAAGCCACGACAAGCAAGGACGGCGGCCGTGGCGAAGCCGTTTTCAAACGGCCCGGCGGCAAAACCATCCCCCTGCCGGAAGGAACGCTTTTCCCCATCGGTCACTTGGCTTGGTTGATCGACCGGGCCATGGCTGGTGAGCGTCAGGTCCCCCGATATCTCTTCGACGGCGCCGACGGTGAAGGCCCCCAACAGGTCTTCACTTTTATCGGCGCAAAGGTCACACCCGGCGAACATGGATTGACGGCGCTGGGATCGCTGACCGAGCGCCCAGGTTGGTCCATGAGCATGGCCTTTTTCCCGGTCGACAGTCCGCGGTCCAAACCTGAATATGAAATGGAAGTCCTGCAACTGGATAACGGCGTGACGCCCCATATGGTGCTGGATTATGATAAATTTTCGGTGATCCTGGATTTACAGAAAATCGAGGCCGTTCCGCCGCCACCCTGCTCATGAAATCCTGGAAATTGGAACCCCATGCCTAAGAAAGAGAAAGGATGCCGCTTATGGGGGGGATGCGCGAATGGTTGCGGCGGGGCGCTCATGTAGTCGCTCTTTCGATGCCGGTGGTTGTGGCGTTTTTTTCATTCGCCTCCACCGGTGCCGCCGAATCCGGTTTCATCGGCATGCAGGTGCAGGGAATGTCGCCGGCCATCGCCGAAGCGCTGGGTCTTTCGCGGACGCGCGGAGTATTGGTCCGTGACGTCGCTCTGGGCGGCCCCGCCGACAAGGCGGGTTTTCGCCGCGGTGACATTATTCTCTCCTTTGCCGGCAAGGATATCGAAACTTTCGAGCACCTGGTTGAAGTCGTCCGCGCGATCAAGGCGGGCCAGGAATTGACGGCGACGGTAAGGCGGCGGGGGAAGCAAGCGAAACTGGCGTTGAAAGCGGGAAAATGGTTGCAGCCTTGGCTGATCTCAAAGGATTCCTTCATCACCATTGCGGAAACCGGCCTGACTCTGTCGGCGCTGACCCAGAAGGTTCGCAAACGCTTTGGCTTGCGCTGGGGATCGACCGGCGTCGTCATTACCTTTGTCGATCCGAAGAAAGCCGAAGGCATCGACTTGCGGCGCGGTGAATTGATCCTCCAGGTGAATCAGGAGGATGTCTGGAAACCCAAGCAGGTGGCGGCCAAATACCGGCAAGCCAAGGACAATGGAAAGAAGTTTCTGATATTGCTGGTGGAAGGCGTCAACGGCTTCCGATTTTCGCTTCTCAAGGTGAAATAAGGTTGGGCTTCGGGCGGCCTTGCCCTGGGTCGATCAGGCGATCATGGAGGCTTGATTCCTCCCGCGGTCCGTTTTGCGGCATTCCGGCACGGTCCTGGCGCAAGGATTGGGGCTGTGCGCGGGGCAGTTCGGACCAGCGGACTTGCCGCTGGTTTCGATCACATAAGGAAATTGCATCCGGGGCAGGGAGCGCCGGCGCGGGAAGTCCGGCCTCACGCCTATTCCAAACCGGCCTCCATTGATGCCATACTATGGCCTGCATGATGGAGAAGTTGCGGGAGGCGGACATGCGGGCATACTTGTTGGCCGGAGTTTTCCTCGTCCTGCTGTCCTTATGGCCCGGGAACGCGCCGGCGCAGTCCGAGGCGCTGACGCGGGCTTCCCAGCAGGGACAGGCCCTGCACCAGGCGGGACGCCATGGCGAGGCGACGCGGTACTTCGAGAAGGCGGTCGAACTGGGGCGGCGGGAATTCGGGCGCGAGCATCCGACGACCGCGATGCTTCTCAGCAACCTCGCCGTGATTTACCGCGCCCAGGGCCGCTACGCCGAGGCCGAGCCCCTCCACAAGCGCGCCCTGGCGATCGTCGAGAAAGCCCTCGGCCCGGAGCATCCGAGTGTCGCCACCGGCCTCAACAACCTCGCCGGACTGTATCGCGCCCAGGGCCGCTACGCCGAGGCCGAGCCGCTCTACAAGCTGGCGCTGGCGATCAGGGAGAAGGCCCTGGGGCCGGACCATCCCGACGTCGCCCAGAGCCTCAACAACCTGGCGGGGCTCTATCACGCTCGGGGCCGCTACGCTGCGGCCGAGCCGCTCTACCAGCGAGCGCTGGAGATCGTGGAGAAGGCGCTGGGGCCCGACCATCCGGAGCTTGCCATCGACCTCAACAACCTCGCGGCCGTCTATCACGCTCAGGGCCATTACGGCGCGGCCGAGCCCCT